>JANMXB010000450.1:0-2510 GCA_031380765.1 Pseudomonadota bacterium
CGGATTAAGGGCGCCGCAGTATATCCGCAGTCCGGTGCACCGTCTGTCCGGTGAACCGCGTGCCGCCCGGCGCCCGGTTGGCGCTATGATTGGATTTATGAGCGATTTGCATACCCTGAGCGCAGCGCAGTTATGCGCGGCCTATGCCGCCAGGCGCCTGTCGCCTGTGGAAGTCGCGCGGGCGGCGCTCGATCGCATGGCGAGCTGGGAGCCGAAGCTGAATGCGATGTACCTCATCCACGCCGATGCTTCGCTCGCGCAGGCCCGGGCGGCCGAAGCACGCTGGCGCGAAGGCGCGCCGCTCTCCGCCCTCGATGGCGTACCGGTCACGATCAAGGAAAACATTTACACCAGGGGCGACCCCGCCCCGATTGGTACCGCGGCCAACCGGGACCTCGCGCCGGCGGACGCAGACGCTCCGCCGGCGGCCCGCACGCGCGAGGCGGGCTGCGTGATCCTGGGCAAGTCGACCATGCCCGACTACGGCATGCTCTCGTCGGGCCTTTCGTCGATCCATGGCGTGACGCGCAATCCCTGGCGGCTGGACCGCAATACTTCCGGGTCTAGTTCGGGTGCCGGCGCGGCCGCCGCCGCGGGTTATGCGCCGCTCAATCTTGGGACCGACATCGGCGGCTCGGTGCGCCTGCCCGCAACGCATTGCGGCATTTTTGCCCTCAAGCCCAGCCTGGGCCGCGTACCCGTGAACCCGCCCTATCTCGGACGGGTTACCGGGCCCATGACGCGCACGGTTCGCGATGCCGCGCTGCTCATGAATGTCCTCAGCCGACCCGACGCGCGGGATTTCATGAGCCTGCCGTACGAAGCCCGCGACTACACCGCGGGCCTCGACAGCCTTGCACCGAAAGGCCTTCGCATCGGCTTTCTGCCGGATATGAAAGCCGGGCTGGCGGTCCATCCCGAGGTACGCGCCGCCGCCGAAGCGGCCGTCAGGGCCCTGGCGGCCAACGGCGCGATCGTCGAGGAAATGAAGTCGTTCCTCACCGGCGCCATGCTCGATGGCATGAGCCGTTTCTTCGAGGCGCGCTCCCACCACGATTACATGCAGCTGCCGGCGCCAAGGCAGCGGAAAATCCTGCCTTTTATTGCCGAATGGTGCACCTGGCGCGCGGGAAATTTCACCGGACGCGACGTGATGGCCGCCTATGGACAGGTGATGGCCATGCGCGAAGCCGCGGTGAACGCCTGCGAGCCTTACGACTTCGTGATCTCCCCGACCTCGCCGATCCTGCCTTACGAGGCGGAACTCGCCTGCCCGGGCAACGATCCCCGCAACGCGCTGCCGCATATCGCGTTCACCGTGCCCTACAACATGTCGGAGCAGCCGGCCGCGTCGATCAACTGGGATGCGAGCAGGCAGGGACTGCCGATCGGCGTTCAGATCACCGGCCGCCGGTTCGACGATGCGGGGGTCCTGCGCATGGCGCGCCTGGTCGAGACCCTGCGTCCCGCGCAAAAAGCCTGGCCCGAACCGGCATGAGGCATTTTCTGCTGGCCGCTGCCTTGGCAATTCCCGGCATGCAGGCCGCCGCTGCGCAAGGCACGCCCGAAGCGGAGCGCAAAGTGCTGCGCATGGTGCCGCACTCGAACCTGGTGATCCTCGACCCGATCTGGACCACGGCCTACATGAGCCGCAATCACGGCTACATGATCTACGACACCCTGTTCGGCACCGACGCGAAGAACCAGATCCGCCCGCAGATGGTGGACACGTGGAGCGTGAGCCCCGACAAAAGGCTGTGGACCTTCAAGCTGCGCGCGGGGCTCGAATTCCACGATGGCAAGCCGGTCACCGGCGAGGACGTGACCGCGTCGCTTGCGCGCTGGGGCAAGCGCGATTCGATGGGCGCGGCGCTGATGACTTTCGTGGAGCGCATGGACGCGCCGGCCCCCGGCACCTTTCGCATCTTCCTGCGCGAGCCTTGCGGCTTTGTGCTGGAGGCGCTGGGCAAGCCTTCGTCCAACGTGCCTTTCGTCATGCCCCGCCGCGTGGCCGAAACCGATGCGTTCAAGCAGATCGAGGACACGACGGGCTCGGGCCCGTTCATCTTCAAGCGCGACGATTTCAAGCCCGGCGACCAGGCCGTGTACCTGCGCAACCCGAAATACGTGCCCAGAAACGAGCCGCCTTCCGGCAGCACCGGCGGCAAAGTCGTCCACTTCGAGCGCGTCGAATGGAACCTCGCGATGCGCGACCCGCAGACGCAGGTCAATGCGCTCGCGCGCGGCGAGACCGACCTGATCGAGCAAGTCGCGTTCGACCAGTACGAAGCCGTCAAGACGCTCAAGGACGTGACGCTATTTTTCTTGACGCCCCTTGGCCGCCAGTTCATGGCGCGCTTCAACCACCTGCACAAGCCCTTCGACAACCCGGCTGTGCGCCGCGCGGCCATCGCCGCTTTCACCCAGGAGCCGTTCCTGCGCGCGCAGGTTGGTTCCAAGGACCTGTACTCCACTTGCCCGTCGATGTTCACCTGCGGCACGCCTTATTC
>JANMXB010000449.1:0-2355 GCA_031380765.1 Pseudomonadota bacterium
GCGCGGCCCGAAAGCGGCGTCGACTCGGCCCTGGTCGCCGCGCAGATCGCCGTATCGCTGCAGAGCATCGTTTCGCGCAATGTGCGGCCGATCGACACCGCGGTCGTTTCGGTGACCAAAATCCACGCGGGCGATGCCTACAACGTGATCCCGCAGACTGCTCACCTCGGCGGGACCGCGCGTGCCTTCAGCCGCGAGGTGATGGCGAAGCTCGAATCGTCGATGAAGCGCATCGCGAAGGGCGTCGCGGAGGCGCACGGCGCCACTGCGGAGGTCGACTTCCGGTTCCTGTTTTCGCCGACAGTCAACAACCCGGCCGAAGCCGAATTCGCCGCGAAGATCTGCGACGAGCTGGTCGGGTCGGAGAACGTCAATCGAAACCCGGAGCCGGTGATGGGCTCCGAAGATTTCTCCTACATGCTGGAGCGCGTCCCGGGGTGTTACATCAACATCGGCAATGGCCCGGGACAAAGCGGCTGCGAAGTGCACAATCCGAGCTACGACTTCAACGACGACGCCCTGCCTCTGGGCGCCGCGTTTTTCGGTCGTCTCGTTGAAACGCGGCTGAAGCCCTGAGCCGGGCTTGCCGCCGCTTGCGTGCCGCTACCGGCGATTCGGATTATTGGGGAAGTTGTCGTAGCGGTTGGGCACCCCGTCCCCATCGTTGTCGCGGCGCGCGCTGCCCAGGGTGACGTTGGGGTTGTAGGGTTGGGCGTCGTGGCGATCCGGCACGCCGTCACCATCGCTGTCGCGGTTCTGGCGGGCGATACGCTCCGCGCGGCGCCGCTCCCAACCATGACGCTCCATGTACCAGCGCCCATCACGCTCGACCCACGCGGGGGCTACATAGGCATATCCCGGACGCTCGCGCACCCAGTGGCCGGCGATCCAGGCGTGGCGATTGCCCCGCCACTCCCAGTAGCCCGGCGCCCACGTATAGCCCATGCGCGGTGCGGGAACAACTTCGACGCGCGTCGGCGGCGGCGCGACTTGCAGATACACGGCGGCCGAGGCCGGCACGCTGATGCTGCCCAGCGCGGCGACGACCGAAGTGGCCAAAAGAATTTTCCTGATCATGATAGCTCCTCGGACAAGGTGGGGATTTCTGCATCCCCGTTGTACGCTGGCCCAGCGAAACTGCTCTGTGCGTGGGTTCACAAACGCGGCACTGTTACTTTTGCATACACACTGGCAGTTTGTCTGACGCGCTACGGATTTATCCCACAACTGGTATCACGAATTCGGTGGCAGCGGCGCGAGCATGTTCGCATCGCGCGCCAGCACCCATTTGCCGTTCTCTTTCTTGAGAATCGACAGGGTGTGTCCTTCCCGCACTACCGCCTGGTCGCCGGGCGGCGTGGCGACGACTTTGAGCTGGGTCCACATGAAAGCCCAGTCGCCCAGCACCTTGATCTCCTGGATCTCGCTGGTAGCGTCGAATTTCATCGGAGCGGCACCGGACGCCTGAGCCGACTGCGCAGCGCCGAAGTCGGCCTTGCGCATGGGAGCATGTCCGGGCCGCAGGAAAACCACGTCGTCGGAGATCAGCGCGAGGACCTTCCCGGCGTCGCCCGCCTTGGTCGCCTCCATCCAGGCGGCGAGCATCATGCGGATTTCCTGTTCATCGCTTTGCATAAGAGTTCCTTCCGGCGGGGTTCCTTGCAGCGGGGCTCCTTGCGGTGGCCTTGAAGAACGTATAGCAGAAGGTTCCATCATTCTGCGCGGTGCGCAACAGGTCTGCGATGCCGCGCTCGAAGTCCGCTGCGCTCATGAGGCCGTTGGCGATCGCGGGTTCGCGGATGCCTTCGACCATCGCCGTGAAGGTCTTCCTGGTGAAACCTTCGACCAGTGCCGGCTTGCTCGAGTCCACATAGACCATCCTTGGGGATACGCGCACCGCGTCACACCCGGCCTGGTTGAGCAGGGGGTAGAGCCTTCGCCCGATCAACGCATCGCCGCCGGCTTTTGCCTGCAGGTCCACCAGACACTGCACGGCCCGCTGCGCAAATTCGCTCCGCGGGTGGAAATAAGCCGAGCCGTGGTCGCCTTCGATCACGGTGATCGACCCTGCGGGCTTGAGGACGTCCATGAGCGCGTCGAGAGCGCCGATGGGATCGGTCAGGTGCTCGAGAACGAAGCAGACGAAAACATGATCAAAGGCGGCTCGCTCGAAGGGCAGATCGTAAAGGTCCTCCTGGCGCAGCGTGACGTTGGCGACGCCGGCGGCCTGCAGCGCCTTGCGCGCCAGGGCAAGCGACGCAGCGGAGATGTCGATCGAAGTGATGACCGCTTTCGGGCTGTTGCGCGCCAGCGTCACGGTCTGCGCGCCGATGCTGTATCCTGCCTCGAGCACGG
>JANMXB010000454.1:0-2744 GCA_031380765.1 Pseudomonadota bacterium
ATTGGAATAGAAAGCCCTTCCCGGGCGCGGGGGCCGTAGACTTGGGACTTACTTCGCGGACTTACTTCGGGGACTTACTTCGCGGCCCCTATCCTGATGGGAGAACCCTCATGCGCCTGAACCGATTCATGATCCGCCCCCTGGTCGAGCAGGGTTTGCGGGAGGAACTCAACGCCGGGGACACCACGGGCGGCTTCCTGGTGTGGGATGAAGACCCGGTGCAGACCGGGCAGATCTATGCCAAGGGCAACGGGATCGCGTGCGGCCTGCTCTTCGCGGACGAAACGATAAAGCTGATCGATCCCGACGCCCGGATCGAGCAGTGCGTGGAGGAGGGCGCCGAGATGGGCCCTGGCACGGTACTGCTCAAGATCCGCGCCAAAGCCTCGGCTTTTTTCATGATCGAGCGCGCGGCGCTGGACTGGATCCAGCAGCTTTCGGGCATCGCCACCAAGACGCGGCGCTACGTGAACCTCGTCAAGCACACCAAGGTGCGCCTCACCGACACACGCAAGGGCTGGCCGGGCCTGCGCATGGTGCAGAAATACGCGGTGCGGGTCGGCGGCGCGCACAACCACATCTTCAACCTCAGCAACTGCGTGCTGGTGAAGGACAACCACATCAAGATCGCCGGCAACATCAAAAATGCGATCGAGATCCTGCGCTCGCGCGCGCAGCACACCTTCAAGATCGAGGTCGAGTGCGAGTCGCTCGCGATGGTGCAGGAGGCGCTCGAATGCGGCGTTGAGATCATCATGTTCGACAACATGGACCTCGAGGAGATGCGCGAGGGCCTCAAGCTCGTCAACAAGCGCGCGATCACGGAAGCATCGGGCGGCGTGAACGAAAGCACGGTCGTCGCGATCGCCGAGACCGGCGTGGACGTGATCTCGGTGGGAGACCTCACCCACACCGTCAAGGCGATCGATATAAGTCTCGACGTGAAGGACATCAAGCCCAGCGCGCTGCGCACGATACAAAGGCTCAAGACGCAAGCGTCTTCCACCGGGACTGCGGGCTGATGACACGGACCGTACGCTTTCGCACCAAGCACGGCATCATCGTGGCCCTCGATGCCGACACGGTTGACGCTTGCAAGCGCACGGTCGACGCGACAACCGCGGTCGAAGGGGTCGTCGGGTATAAGCTCGGGATGACCACCGCCCTGCGGCTGGGGCTTGCCGAGTCGGTGCGCCAGTTCCGGGAGCACACCGACCTGCCTCTCCTGTACGACCACCAGAAGGCCGGTCCCGACGTCTTCGACATGGCGGCAAAATTCGCCGCGCTGTGCGCCGAGGCGAAGGTCGACGGGCTCATCCTGTTCCCGCTTGCGGGGCCGCGCGCGGTCGAAGGGTTCGTCGGCGAGTCGCTCAAGCACGGGATCCTGCCGCTGGTCGGCGGCGACCTGCCGTTCGCGGATTACAACGTCAGCGGCGGCGGCTACGTGGCCGACGATGCGCTGGAGCGGATCATCGACAAGGCGGTGGAGGCGGGCGCAAATCATTTTGTCATTCCCGGCAACACGCCGGACAAGCTGCGCCACCACTCGGCGCGCCTCAAATCGAAGCTGCGCGCCCCGGTGTTCGTCGTGCCGGGCATCGGCCCCCTTGGCGGGAAAATCGGCGACCTCGTCTCCGCGGCGAACGGCTGCAGTGTGTACGGCGTGGTTGGCCGGGCCGTCTACGGGGCGCCGGACCAGGCGGCAGCGGCGCGCGAGCTGGTCGAAGAAGCGATGGCGGCCGCCTGATGGCGGTGGGCGGGTCAGTCGATCAGCGTCCCGTCGTGCTGTTCGACTGGGGCGAAACCCTGATGTGGATTCCGGGAATGATCCACGATCCCGACAGGCACCTGGCGTGCGTCGAGCGGATCTACGATGAGCACATCTGCCCCCACATCGGCGAGGATTGCCCGCAGCTGCCGATCGCGATGTTCATCGAGCACTACCACGCGGCCTGCCGCACGCAAATCGCCGCCTCGAAGCAATCGCAGCGCGAGCACTCATTCGATGACCGGTTTGCGATGGCGCTCGAGCTTGCGGGCGTCAAGCCGCTCACCGATCGCGCGATCTACCGGCGCATGTCCGACGCCCTCGGACGCGAGGTCGTCCGGGGCGCGCGCCTGCTCGACGACGCGGCCGAGGTGATCCCCAAGCTCGCGGCCGCGTACCGGCTGGGCATCGTCTCGAATTATCCGCATGGGCCTGTGGTCGAGGCCACCCTCGAGCGCTTCGGCCTGCGCCAGCATTTCGACACGATCGTTGTGTCTTCGAACACCGGGTGGATGAAACCTCACGCGGAGTGCTATGCGCCCGCGCTCGCCGCGCTGCCGGCACCGCCGGGAAAGACGCTCATGGTGGGCGACGACCTGCGCAACGATGTCAAAGGCGCCAAGGCGTTGGGACTGCATACGGCCTGGATCGCGCCAAGCGCCAAGGTCATCGACCCCGACGTGGACATCCACCTGAAGAGCCTGGCGGAGCTTCCGGCGCACTGCGAGCGAATCTTCGCATGACACTTCAGACCCAACTGCTGATTGACGGCAAGTTCGTGCCCGCGGCTTCGGGAGAAACGTTTTCGACCGTGAGCCCGATTGACTTTTCGCCGCTCGCCGACGTCGCCAAGGCGGGTGTCGCCGACGTTGATCGCGCAGCGTCGGCGGCGCGCCGCGCTTTCGATGAAGGAAAGTGGTCCGGCATGCAGCCGTTTGCGCGCGGCAAGATCCTGCGTGCGATTGCCAATGGCATC
>JANMXB010000513.1:0-5258 GCA_031380765.1 Pseudomonadota bacterium
CGGACCCGATGAAATTTCGCCGCGCGGCCTGAAAAACCTTGCGCGCATCAAGCCCGAGACGCTTCCCCTGGTGACCGGCAAGCCCCGCATGGGCGTGCCCTACGTCGGCATCGGCAAATTCGTGGCGATCGGGCTGAATTATTCCGATCATGCCAAAGAGGCCGGCATGCCGATTCCGAGCGAGCCGATTATCTTCAACAAGGCGACCACCTGCATCAGCGGACCCGATGACGACGTGATTCAGCCGCCGGCCTCGACAAAACTCGACTGGGAAGTGGAACTCGCGATCGTGATCGGCACACGGGCCCTGCACGTGTCGAAGGAAAAGGCGCTGGAGCACGTTGCCGGATATTGTGTCGTGAACGACGTCTCGGAGCGCTCATTCCAGCTGCAGTCCTCGCAGTGGGACAAGGGCAAGGGCTATGACACATTCGGGCCGATCGGCCCCTGGCTGGTGACCACTGACGAGATTCCCGATCCGCAGGTGCTCGACATGTTTTTGGACCTCAACGGCAAACGCATGCAGAGCGGCAATACGCGCACCATGATCTTCGGGTGCGCGCACCTGGTCTCGTACGTAAGCCAGTACATGACTCTGTTACCGGGTGATGTCATCACCACCGGCACGCCCCCGGGCGTCGGAATGGGCGTGAAGCCGAACCCGGTCTTCCTCAAGGTCGGCGACACAATGACCCTCGGGATCCAGGGTCTTGGCCAGCAGAAACAGAGAGTGGTCGCTTACCCGGCCTGATTCCGGCAAACGGGGCGCAAAAAAAAGCCCGGCTCGCCGGGCTTTTTTTACTGGAACTGGCGCTCAGGCGCCGGACTTTGTCCCGTCGGCCTCGGGCGGCTGTACGGCGGCCGGGTCCGGTTCGGCGCCTGCCTTTGCAGCCAGCTTCTTCAGGCGCTTTTCCTCCTGCTTTTTCTTCTTTGCGAGCTCCTTCTGGCGCTTTTCATACTGAAAATTTGGCTTGGCCAATTCGACGTACTCCTCAAGGTAGGGTCGAAAATCCCGGAGACACAGGTGCAAGGATAGCCCAAAGTCGAACAGCCCGTCGCACTGGCGGATCAGAGCCGGTAGAACCCGATCGCATTGTCGTGAAAGAGCTTGTGGCGATCCGACTGCGACAGCCCTCCCGTCATTGAAAGCTGCCAGAGGTGGTGGTGCGCATCGACGATTGCCAAAGGCCCATCCATTCTGTCACGCGTGGCGGTCGTAAAGCTTTAGCAAGGCCGCGGTATCCAGCTCGCTATGGCCCAGGTGCGCGAGCATCCGGTACAAGGAAAGCGCTTCGCCCATCATCGGAGTCGGCGCCTTCAACGCGCCGGCAAACTCGTTCACCATTTCAAGATCCTTGAGCAACTGGCGCACGTAGCCCTGCGGGGCGAAGTCGCGCGCCACCATGCGCGGATACAGTTTCTGCAGCAGTGCGCTGTCGGCGAGGCCACCCGCCAGGCATTCGGGCAGGCGCGCGGGGTCGATTCCGGTCGCCTCGGCGAGCACGACGGCTTCGGCCATCACCGCGTGGCCGCAGCCGACGATCAGCTGATTGAGCATCTTGGCCGCGAGGCCCGCTCCAGTGGGACCCATATGGGTAAATCGTCCCGAGACATCGGCAAACAGCGGCCGCATCCGGTCGATATCGGACGCTTCGCCGCCCGCCATCACTGTTAGCGTGCCGCTGCCTGAGGCAGGCGGGCCGCCGGAGACCGGCGCGTCGATCCAGGCGGCGCCGGTCAACTCGCGCAGCCGGCTTGCAAAGGCTTTGCACTTTTCGACCTTGATGGTTGAAAAATCGATCACCAGCTGGGGCGGCCGCAGCATTGAGGCAACGCCGTTTGCTCCGAATACGGCTGCCTCCACCGCCTCGGTGGTCGGCAGGTTGAGCAGGACCAGGTCTGAACCTCGCGCGGCGTCGGCGGGCGAAGACGAGACCGTGGAACCCGCCCCGCGCGCCGCCGCTACTCTATCCGCGGCAATGTCGTACGCGCGAACTGCGTAACCCAGCGACAGGAGCCGCTTCGTCATGGGCAGGCCCATCAGGCCGACCCCCACATATCCGATGCTCGCCTTGCTTGTCATGTTCGCTCCATGTCGTAGATCCGGATTGCGTTGTCGTGGAAGAACGCCCGCTGATCACGTGCCGCGAAGGCGCCCATGATCGCGCGCATACCGGTGACAATTGCATCGAAGGTAGCGCATAGCCCGTCCACCGGGAAGTTGCTCGCGAACATCGCCCGGTCAATGCCGAAGATATCGATCCCGGCAAGTACGACTTCGCGATTGGATTGCGCTGTCCATGCCTGCCCCGGGACGCCAAGCCCCGAGATCTTGACCGCCGTGTTCGGACAATCCGCGAGCGCCTGCAGCGCCTTCTTCCAGCCGGAGATGCCGTCGCGGCCCCGGTCGGACGGTAGACCGGTGTGATTGAGGATGATGCGCGCGTCGTTGAAATCGCGCGCCAGTCGCACCGCCTCCGCCAGCTGCGGCCACGGGACCTGCAGATCGAAGCGCAACCCGCGCCGCGTAAGTTGGGCGAAGCCCGCCCGCCAGCGCGAGTCCGCCATCTGCCCGGGGCGCGGCTTGTGCCGGATGCCGCGCACGAAATCGAACTTCACCAGGTCTTCCAACGTCGCGACGAGGTCGTCGCGATCCAACCAGGCCTGCGCAACTGCGACCGTGGGAAATCCGGCCTCGCGCCGCAGCCCTGCGATGTAGCGCATCTCGCCGACCGGATCGTTCGGATCCCATTCGGTTTCCACGTAGACGGTTTTCAGCACCCGGTGAGGCGCGGTGTCGGCAAAATAGTCGGTCGGTAGATAAGGTCGCCGCAATGCCGAGTAGTCTCCGTAGCGGAACGGGATTGTCGGCTGGTCGCATAGCCACGGGTGATAGTTCACACGCGGGTCCCAGAAATGCTGGTGCGCATCGACGATCGGAAAAGCGGCGGTCATGGGACGGCATCCTAGCGCGGCCGGCACGCTAAGATGGCGGGCATTTCAACGGGAGGCGATCCGATGGACATATCCTCCGGGGTGCGTCCGAGCGCGATCAGGCAACGCGTGCTCGCGGGCGACACGGTTATTGGCGCGATGATCTTCGAGTTTTTGTCACCCGGCATGCCGCAGGTGCTGAAGGCGGCTGGCTGCGAGTTTGTGCTGTTCGACATGGAGCATGCGGGTCTTGAGTTCGAGACCCTGAAGATGCTTGCCGCCGCTTGCCGAGGCATCGGCATCGAGCCGCTGGTGCGCGTGCCGCGCAGCGAATACCATTTCATGGCGCGCGCGCTCGACGTAGGCGCGTACGGCGTGATGGTGCCAATGGTGGAGAACGCCGGGGAAGCCGCACGCATTGTCCAAGCCACGCATTACCCGCCACAGGGCAGGCGAGGGGCCGCGTTCGGCATCGCGCAGGACGACTACACCGGCGGCGACGTCAGGACCAAAGTGGCCGCCTTAAACGCGCGCACGCTGGTGATCGCTCAAATCGAATCCGAGCGGGGACTGGCGGAAGTCGAAGCGATCGCCGCGACACCGGGCATCGACGTGCTGTGGCTCGGGCACTTCGACCTGACGAATTTCCTCGGCATCCCGGGCGAGTTCGAGTCGCCGACCTATCTGGACGCTGTGCGGACCATCGTCGCGGCCGCGCGCCGGCACGGCAAGGGCCTCGGGTTCATGGCGGCCGATGCCGGCTGGGCGAGGCGCTATCGCGAATTCGGCTTCAACATGATCGCCGCCGGGCTGGACCAGACGCTGCTGCAATCGGCGATCCGCGCAACGCTCGCGCCGTTCGAGGAGCGGCACTGATGGCCTGGTTCAGGCTCGGCATCATGCGCGACGTGCTCAACGCCGCGGGCGAGCCGTCGTTCGGCAAGGCGGCGCTGGAGGTGCTCAAAGGCAATCCGGACCTCGACTGGGAGTACACCCCGGAACCAGCGCGCGAGATCACGCCCGACTGCGCTGCGCGCTACGACGCGCTGTACGTGAACTCCGCGCGCGTCACGGCGGAGAGTGTTGCGCGCGTCGACTGCCGCACCCGCATCGTCGCGCGGCACGGCATCGGCTACGACTCGGTCGATCTCGCCGCGCTCAGCGCCAAGGGAATCGTGGTGACCAATACCCCGCTCGCGATCCGCCGCCCCGTGGCGGTCGCCACGCTCACCCTGCTGTTTGCGCTCGCCGGGCGCCTCTTCGCGAAGGACCGCATCACGCGCGCCGGGCGCTGGGCGCAGCGCAACGACCTGATGGGCACCGGTCTCGTGGGGCGGACCTTGGGCATCGTCGGCGGTGGCGGCATCGGGCAGGAGCTGCTCAGGGTCTCGGCGCCATTCGGCCTACGCCGGATTGTCGCCGACCCTTACGCAAGCGATGAGACCTTGCGTGCGCTCGACGCCACGCGCGTGCCGCTCGAGCAGTTGCTGCGCGAGTCGGATTTCGTCGTCGTCGCCTGCCTGCTGAACGAGGAAACGCGCCATTTGATCGGCGCGCCGCAGTTCGCGTCGATGAAGTCGGGCGCGTATTTCATCAACGTCGCGCGCGGGGCCGTAGTAGACGAACCGGCGCTGATCGACGCCCTGCGCTCGGGCGGGATGGCCGGCGCGGGGCTTGACGTGTTTGAGCAGGAACCCGTGGACCCGGCGAACCCGTTGCTGGGCATGGAAAACGTGATCGTCACGCCGCACGCACTGTGCTGGACCGACGAATGCTTCCATGCCATCGCCACCGCCGGGCTGCAGAGCGTGGTCGATTTCTCGCTCGGGCGGCGCCCGGCGCACGTCGTCAATCCGGAGGCTTGGCGGGGCGCCTGAGCTGCAGGGTGGCAGGCGCAGCGACCATGGCCGGCCGTCAATGCTGCATCGCAAGAGCGTTGCGGCTTGGGGAAATTCATTGACTTTGCACCGACGCAAAGGCAGATTTCGTGGCTCGTCTGCAACGTCCGCAATGTTCATCCAAAGGGGGGAGATCATGAAACGCAGGAAGTTTCTGAAGACCGTAGGCGCGGGAGTGGCAGCGACCGGCCTCACGGGGATTCTCAGCGCCCAGCGCGCGCCGGTATTCGCACAGGCCAATACGGTCCACGTGCTGCGCTGGAACGATTTCGTCCCGGCCGCCGACAAGGTGCTGCGCGAAGTTTTCGTGCCGGAGGTGCAGAAGGCCCTCGGCATCAAGCTGAACGTCGAGACCGTCAACGCCAACGACATCCCGGCACGCGCCACCGCCGCGATCCAGTCGGGCAACGGGCCCGACATCATCAA
>JANMXB010000519.1:0-7842 GCA_031380765.1 Pseudomonadota bacterium
CGTCAACCTCTCGCAGGTGCGCACCCTCGAGATCGGGTACCGCAACAGCGTGAAGACGAAAGTGCTGAAGGAGTCGCTCATGCTCACGGACGACGAGAACATCGTCGACCTGCAGTTCGCCGTGCAGTACACGGTCAAGGACGTGCGCGACTATGTGTTCAACAACAAGCGCCCGGACGAGGCGGTGATGCAGGCGGCCGAGACCGCGGCGCGCGAGATCATCGGCAAGAGCCGCATGGACCAGATCCTGTACGAGTCGCGCGAGGAAATCGCCATCAAGACCCGCCAGCTCATGCAGCAGGTGCTCGACCGCTACAAGACCGGCGTGTCGATCTCGAACGTCACGATCCAGAATGCGCAGCCGCCCGAGCAGGTGCAGGCGGCCTTCGACGACGCGGTCAAGGCCGGGCAGGACCGCGAGCGCCAGAAGAACGAGGGCCAGAGCTACGCCAACGACGTGATCCCGAAGGCGCGCGGCACTGCGGCCCGCCTCATGCAGGAAGCAGAAGGCTACAAGCAGCGCGTGATAGCCAATGCGGAGGGCGAAGCCTCGCGCTTCAAGCAGGTGCTGGCCGAGTATTCCAAGGCGCCCGCGGTTACCCGCGAGCGGATCTACCTCGACACGATGCAGCAGGTTCTGTCCTCGACCTCCAAGATCCTGACCGACACCAAGGGCAGCGGCAACCTCCTTTACCTGCCGCTCGACCAGCTCATGCACCGCAGCTCGCAGGACGCGCCAGCGGCAGCCGACGGCACCACCGTCATGAAGCCGGGCGCGGTGCCGGAAGTGCTGCCGTCGACCGAAGGCGGGCCGCGCTCACGCGACTCGAGCCTGCGCAACCGCGAGAGGGGCGAGCGATGACTCGCCTGGTCGGGCCCATCGCCGCCGCGCTGATTGCGCTGTTCCTGCTCGTCAGCGCCTCGCTCTACACGGTCGACCAGCGCCAGAACGCGATGGTCTTCCAGCTGGGCGAGGTCAAGGATGTCGTGACCACGCCCGGCCTGCATTTCAAGTGGCCGCTGATCCAGAACATCCGCTATTTCGACACGCGCATCCTCACGCTGGACGATCCCGAACCCTTGCGCTTCATAACGTCCGAGAAGAAGCCCGTCCTGGTCGATTCGTTCGTGAAATGGCGGATCATCGACGTCAAGCAGTTCTACATCAGCGTGCAGGGCGACGAGGTGCGCGCGCAAAAGCGCCTGCAGCAGACCATCTCCGACGGCCTGCAGGCCGAGTTCGGCAAGCGCACCGTGCACGACGTGGTATCGGGCGAGCGCGAGCACATCATGGAAGTGATGCGCGAGAAAGCCGACCTCGATGCGCGGAAAATCGGCGTGCAGATCATCGACGTGCGCCTGAAGCGCGTCGACCTTCCGCAGGAAGTCAGCGAATCCGTCTACCGGCGCATGGAAGCCGAGAGGAAACGCGTGGCCAACGAGCTGCGCTCGACCGGCTCGGCGGACGCCGAGCGCATCCGGGCGGATGCCGACAAGCAGCGCGAGGTGATTCTCGCGGAGGCCTATCGCGACGCGCAGCGCATCAAGGGCGATGGCGACGCGAAGGCGTCGGCAACCTATGCGCAGGCTTTCCAGGGTAATGCGGAGTTCTATTCCTTCTACCGCAGCATGGAAGCCTACCGCTCGAGCTTCCGCGGCAAAGGCGATCTCATGGTCGTGGACCCGAGCTCGGAATTCTTCCGGTACCTGAAGGACCCGGCCGGCGGCAGGGCCGGCGGCAGGCCAGGCAACAAGTAGGATGGGCCATGGGGACGATGGGGATCACCTTCCTGCTGGCGTTCGCCCTGATGCTGGTGATCGAGGGCCTGCTGCCTTTCCTCGCACCGAACCTCTGGCGTGAAACCTTCCGGCGCATAACGCAGCTCTCCGACGGGCAGATCCGCTTTTTCGGACTCTCGTCGATGCTCGCCGGGCTGCTGCTGCTGTTTTTCTTCAGCTGAATTCAAGCCGCCGAATTTAATCCGATCGTATGCGCACCTGGCTCCTTCCCGAGTACATCGAGGACATCCTGCCGGCCGAGGCGGCGAGGATCGAGCGCCTGCGCAGGCTCGTGCTCGACCTGTTCCAGACCTGGGGCTACGAGCTGGTGATGCCCCCGCTGCTCGAGTACGTGGAGTCGCTGCTCACCGGGACCGGGCATGACATGGACCTGGCCACCTTCAAGCTGGTCGACCAGCTCTCCGGCCGCACGATGGGCGTTCGCGCCGACATCACCCCGCAGGTGGCGCGCATCGACGCGCACCTGCTCAACCGCGTCGGCGTCACAAGACTGGCCTACTCGGGCAGCGTGCTGCACACGCGCCCGGCCACGCTGGCGGCCACGCGCGAGCCGCTGCAGATCGGCGCCGAGATCTACGGCCACGCCGGCGTGGAAAGCGACCTCGAGGTCCAGCGGCTGCTGTGCCGCGCCCTTCAAATCTGCGGTGTGCGCGGCGCGCGCATGGACATCGGCCACGTGGCGGTATTCCGCGCGCTGATTGGCCGCGCGCGCATCGGGAGCGATCTCGAATCCGATCTTTTCGAGGCGCTGCAGAAGAAAGACGTGCCTTCGCTGCGCTCGCTGGTCGGCGCAGTCAGGGGAATCGACCGCGTCTCGCGCGAGGCGCTGCTGCTGCTGCCGGAACTCTATGGAGATGCGGGAGTGCTGGCGCTCGCCGCGCGCAGGCTGCCGAAATTGCCCGCCATCACCAAAGCTCTCGCCACGCTGAAAAGGCTCGCCGGCGCCGGCTCGATTCCAATGAGCTTCGACCTGGCCGAGCTGCGCGGCTATCACTACCACTCGGGGGTCGTGTTCGATGCCTATTGCGACGGGGTCGCCGGTCCCGCAGTTGGTCCCATTGCGCGCGGTGGCCGGTACGACGAGGTCGGCAAGGCATTCGGCCGGCCGCGGCCCGCGACGGGTTTTTCAATCGATTTGCGCGAGTTGGCCGGAGCTGCCGCGCCCGTAAAGGCGCGCTCGACGATCCTGGCGCCGGCGCACGGCGGGGACGCGAAGCTGGCGAAAAAAATCGCCGCTCTGCGCGCCGCGGGTGAGGTGGTGATCGAAGAGTTGCCCGGGCACGAGAAATTCCGCGCGGAGCTCGGCTGCACGCGCCGGCTCGCGAAGAAGAACGGCGTATGGACGGTCCAACCCCTCGTGGTAAAACCCTTCGTAAAAACCCATCCGAGATGAGCCCATGGCCGCCATAGCGAAGGACGTCGCCAAAAACGTGGTCGTGGTCGGCACCCAGTGGGGCGACGAAGGCAAGGGCAAGATCGTCGACTGGTTGACCGACCATTCGCAGGGCGTCGTGCGCTTCCAGGGCGGCCACAACGCCGGCCACACGCTGGTCGTGAACGGCAAGAAAACCGTCCTGCGCCTGATTCCCTCGGGGATCCTGCGCGGCAATGTCACGTGCTACATCGGCAACGGCGTGGTGATCTCGCCCGAGGCGCTGATCCAGGAGATGGACGAGTTGATCGCGGCCGGCGTCGAGGTCGCGCCGCGGCTGCGGATATCGGAGGCCTGCCCGCTGATCCTCGCGTACCACGTGGCCCTCGACCAGGCGCGCGAAAAGGGCGCCTCGAAGCTCGGCACCACCGGGCGCGGCATCGGCCCAGCCTATGAGGACAAAGTGGGGCGGCGCGCGATCCGGCTGCAGGACCTGTTCAAGCCGGTGCGCTTCGCCGAGAAGCTCGAAGGGCTGCTCGACTACCACAACTTCGTGCTCGAGCATTACTATCACGCGCCGAAGATCGACTTCAGAAAAACGCTCGACGATTCCCTGGCGTCGGCCGCGCGCCTCGCGCCGCTGGTGGCCGATGTGCCGCGCGCGTTGTACGAGGCGAACCGCGAAGGCAAGAACCTGTTGTTCGAAGGCGCGCAGGGCACGCTGCTCGATATCGACCATGGCACCTATCCTTTCGTCACGTCGTCGAATTGCGTCGCCGGGGCGGCGGCCGCGGGCGCCGGGGTGGGCCCGAGCCAGTTGCACTATGTCCTGGGAATAACCAAGGCCTATACCACCCGCGTGGGCGGCGGACCTTTCCCGACCGAGCTGACCGACGACGTGGGCAAGCACCTGGCCACGCGGGGCCATGAGTTTGGCGCGGTCACCGGTCGTCCGCGGCGCTGCGGGTGGTTCGACGCGGCAGCGCTCAAGCGCTCCATCCAGATCAACGGCGTGTCGGGCCTGTGCATCACCAAGCTCGACGTGCTCGACGGCGTCGAGTCGGTCAAGATCTGCATCGGGTACGACGTGGACGGCAAGTTCTCCGACATCCTGCCGGTCGGCGCGGAGGAGCTGGCGCTGTGCGTGCCGCGCTACGAGGAAATGCCCGGGTGGCAGGAGAGCACCGTGGGCGTGAAGGCGCTGGACGGCTTGCCGCCGACTGCGCGCGATTATCTTTCGCGTATCGCGACGCTCACCGGCGTGCCGATCGACCTCATTTCTACCGGTCCCGACCGCGAGGAAACGATCGTGTTGCGGCACCCTTTCGACTAGGCGCCTGGGGGCCTGGCCTTTTTTCTAGATCCTCACCAGATGCGGACCCCGCGGATGGCCTGGAGATCCCGAGGTTGGCGCGGTCGGCTGGGTTACGCCCGTCTTGGGCTTGGGGGTATCGGTCGGCTTGCGGTCACATCCGCCGGTCGCGAGTGCCAAAGGCAATAGCAGCGCCAGGAAAAACCTTTTCATGAACACCTCAGCTTGATTGAACCGCACTGTAGTGCCGGCGGCCGCGGTTTTTCAGTGCGTTGCCTAACATCGCTCTGGGGACGGGGCCACGCTGGTCGAAAACGCCGCAATGGATTGGCTGTGACGGTTATGCAAAGATGGCCGCGTGCGCGCGCTACCAAAACACACGCTGGCCTTCGCGCTGCTCATGGCGGCTTCCCGCTGCTTTGGCGCGGAGGTCCTGATTGGGCCCGCGGGTTTCGCAGCGGATCCTTCGACCAAACAGATCCCGGCGGAAGTCATCAAGCCCGAGGGACCCGGTCCTTTCCCGGCGGTCGTCATTCTCCACGATTGCAGCGGCCTCGGTCCCCGGTCGAGCGGGGCGCCGAAGCGCTGGGCCGGTGAGCTCGTCTCGCAAGGGTATGTGGCGATCCTCCCCGACAGTTTTTCGCCGCGCGGCCATCGCGACGGCATCTGCACCGTGCCGCCGCAGCAGCGGCACCCGGGCGTGACCCCAGTCCACCGCGCGGACGACGCGTATGCCACGCTCGCCTATATGCGCACGCTTGCCTACGTGGACGGCAACCGGGTAGCGGTGATGGGGGGATCGCATGGCGGCGCTTCCACGCTCGCCACGATGGTTGCGCCGCAGGCGAAGGGCAAAGGATTCCTTGCCGCAGTGGCCTTGTACCCGGCCTGCGCCATGAACATGGGCGGCTGGCGCGCGGACCTGTCGGGCGATTACGAGCCGGCAGGGCCGGTGCAGATTCTCATTGGCGAGCTCGACGACTGGACACCCGCCGAAAACTGCCGAAAGCTCGCCGAGGCGGCGCAAAAGGCCGCCCGTCCGGTCACGATCAAGGTCTACCCGGGCGCGCACCATTCGTTCGACAGCGCTTATCCCGAGCGTTACGTGGCCTCGCGGGTGAACCCCAACGCTCCCGGCAGGCGGGGGGCCACCACCGGCGGCCAGGCCGTCGCGTGGGCGGACAGCATTCGCGAGGTCGTCGCGTTCTTTGATCGCTATCTGGGGAAATAATCCGATGAAAGTCGAGCCTTTCGATCTTGCTGCAACTTTTGCCGTCCTTGGGCCGCAGGGCACCGCGGTTCCCGTCGCGGTCACGCCGACGCTGTACGAGGATCTCGACCGCCGCTTCGACGACTTCAAGGCGCACCGCCTGGTTTCCTGCCACACGTTCGATTCGGCCTGGCCCACGTGGGAGATGCATCCGGCCGGCGACGAGGTGGTGTGCCTGCTCTCGGGCGAGGCGAGTTTGGTGTTCGACAGGGAGGGGCGGGAGGAAACCGTCCACCTGCACGCGCCCGGCACCTACGTGATCGTGCCGAAGGCAACCTGGCATACCGCGAGGGTCGCGAAAGCCGCCAAAATGCTTTTCATTACACCGGGCGAGGGCACCCAGAACAAGCCGGTCTGAGTGACGACACCGGCAATAAAGTTTAACTTATATATTTCAAGACCGGCTCTGGCGGCTGAGTACATGACAATTTTATTTCTCAATATGGAAAATAATCGGCGTCGTACACTTATCTCTCGATGGAGCGCTTTTTGGTTTCGGGGGTCGAGATCGTGCCGCCAGGTCACCGCGAATTTCCTGTAGGGGTCGTATCGCGCCCGCGCCGAATTGATAAAGTCGGAGCGTTGCAATACGCTCGGTAATATAAATCTCAAAGGCAGGCCAGCCATGCTGAACGCCGCACGACATTCTTGAACCGCAATTGAGAATCGAGCGCAATCGAACTCGTAGTTGAAATGCCGGCACCCAGTCAATCATCCCCGTATTTATTGCGACCTGCCACGGTGCGGGATGCTCCGGCGGTTGCGCAGTGCGTGAACGCCGCGTACCAGCACTACATGGAGCGCATGCGCGTACCTCCGGGTCCCATGACCGAGGATTACGAAAAAGTGATTCGTGAGCGGCGAGTCACAGTTGCACAATGCGGCGGAAGCATCGTCGGAGTCCTGGTTCTGGCGATAACCGAGGGGGGGTTTCTGCTCGAAAATGTTGCGGTAGATCCCACGCTTCAGGGCAAAGGTCTTGGAAGAACCCTGCTTGAGCTCGCGCAAGCCGAGGCGCTGCGCGAGGGGTTCCAATCCATCTACCTCTACACTCACGAAAAAATGACGGAGAACCAGGCTCTTTACGCGAAGATCGGGTATGTTGAATTTGATCGACAGATCGTGGACGGCCGCGCTCGCGTTTATATGCGGAAACCGCTCCGTTGAGGTTGGCAGTGGAGGTCGGGACGCAGTGGCTCCAACACGGAAAAAAGCAAGTATCGCTCCAGGCAAGGACAATCGAGCCGGGATGACCCAGCACATCGGCATCGTCGCCTGCTCGGCCGAAGGCGCAGCGCTCTGTTATCGCACGATCTGCGCGGAATTGCGATTGGCGGGGTCGCCGTTGCGGTGCTGGCCCTCATGGCGGATCCGGTGTTTGCCCAAAAGGCGGACCGGCCCGCCATTCAGGCCGGCGATGAGTGGCGTTTCGTCCAGTACTGGGGCATGCCGTCAACGGAGCCGAATCGGATCTGGAAAATCCATTCGGTCACGCCCAAGGAAATCGAGGGCACGGAGAACGGGGAGCCACTGACGCTCACTCCCGACCTGGGCGTCCTCGACTCACCGCGTGCCCGCGACTCGAATCCGATGTCGCTCAGCTTTCCGCTCGAGGTCGGCAAGCGTTGGGGCTACACCACCGACTGGGTGTTCAAAGCCAAAGGATCCAAGGGTGGCGCCGCCGTCCAGGTTGAAGTGGTTGCGTACGAGAGGCTGAAAATCCCCGCCGGTGAATTCGATGCATTCAAGCTGGTGGCGAAGTCCGCCATCCGCGGGGTGTCGGGAATCAACTCACAGATAGACGCCGGGACCGAAACGACGTACTGGTATGCCCCCGCCGCGCGGGCGGTCGTGAAGTCAGTGCACCGCAATCCGTACCTGGGGACGGCAACGGTCGAACTGGTCGAGCTTCGGCTGCAGAACTGAGATCAGGCTCGGATGTCGAGCGTGGTGACGCGCCGCATCTCCCTGCGGTGCTTCGTGTCATCGTACGGCCGTCCGCGGTGCATGGTGGCCTTGTTGTCCCAGATCACCAGGTCGCCGACCCGCCACGAATGCCGGTAGACGAACTGCGGCTGCGTCGCGTGC
>JANMXB010000525.1:0-5878 GCA_031380765.1 Pseudomonadota bacterium
GATAGATCTCGAGCCGCTTCTTGACGGTGGCCTCCTCGTCGTCGACACGCTGGACCAGCGGCTCGCCGGTAACGTCATCCGTGCCTGCGGACCTGGGCGGGTTGAATTTCAGGTGGTAGGTGCGCCCCGACGCGAGGTGGACGCGGCGGCCGCTCATGCGCGCCACGATGTCCGCGTCGGGCACGTCGATCTCGAGCACGAAATCGAGGCCCACCCCCGCATCCTTCATCGCGTCTGCCTGCGGAATCGTGCGCGGAAAACCGTCGAAGAGGTAGCCGTGCGCGCAGTCCGGCTGGGTCAGGCGTTCCTTGACCAGGGCGATGATGATGTCGTCCGAAACCAGGGCGCCCGAGTCCATGACTTTCTTTGCGGCAAGGCCAAGCGGCGTGCCCGCCTTGACCGCGGCGCGCAGCATGTCGCCGGTGGAAATCTGCGGGATGGCGAACTTTTCCTTGATGAACGTGGCCTGCGTGCCTTTTCCGGCACCCGGGGGCCCGAGCAGTATGAGTCGCATCCGATGCCTCCTTCTGTTTTGTTTCTGACCCGTTTTTCTTGTGCGTGCGCGGTCTGTACTACGGCCAGTCAGTCCCGAGTTTACGCACTTTCTCCAGGTCCTCGGGCGTATCCACCCCGGGCGGCGACGCGGTTTCGCTGATGATGACCGCGATGCGGTGGCCGTGCCAAAGCACGCGCAGCTGCTCGAGAGCCTCGAACGCCTCCAGCGGGCTCGGCTCCAGACGCGAATACTTGTTTAGAAAGCCGGCCCGGTAGGCGTAGATGCCGATGTGCCGATAGCAGGGCAGGCCGGCGGGGGCGTCCGCGCCCTTGCTCGCGGTACCCCAGGCATCGCGGGCAAAGGGAATCGGTGCCCGGCTGAAATAGAGTGCATAGCCCTTTGCGTCCAGCACCACCTTGACGACGCCGGGACTGAAGATCTCTTCAGCCGCGCCGATCGGGTGACAGGCGGTGGAGACTGCCGCGTCCGCGGCTCGGTCGAGCGTCGCGGCCACATCGGCGCCGAGGCGCGGATCGATGAGCGGTACGTCGCCCTGGACCTTGACCACGATGGCGTCGTCGCCAAGCGCGAGCTTGCGCACCGCCTCCGCGATGCGGTCGGTGCCCGTGGCGTGTTCAGCGCTCGTGGCGATCGATTCGATGCCATGCTCGCGCATGGCGTTTTCGATTCTCGGGTCGTCCGTCGCGACATAAACCGCTTTCGCGCCGCTTTGCGCGGCACGCTCGGCCACGCGTACGACCATCGGCTTGCCTGCGATATCGGCCAGCGCCTTGCCGGGAAACCGGCTCGAAGCGTAACGGGCCGGAATCACGACGGTGAAATCGGTCACGCGACTTCTTCCAGCGGATCGAGCTTGCGCGCGTCCTCCTCGAGCATCACCGGAATCCCGTCCTTGATGGGGAAAGCAAGGCGGTCGGCCTTGCACACGAGTTCCTTCACTTCGCGGCGGTGTACGAGCGGCCCCTTGCAGATCGGGCAGACGAGGATTTCAAGCAGCTTTGGATCCAATGGGTTTGCCTCGCAGTTTTCCTTCGAGCATGGCGCCGAACGCGGGGTCGAGCACGGCGCTTACCGGGAGCACCCAGCAGCGCTCCCCTGCGCCGGCAGCGGCGCCGGCAACGACGATAGGCTCACATTTTACCGCGTCCTTTTCGGTCATCACGACGGGAAGCGGGTCGCCGAATTCGAGGTCCCGTGCGGCATAGGCGTGGTGGTCGGGAAACGCGTGCGGCACGACTTCGAGCCCTAGCGCCTCGAGATGGCGGAAAAAACGCGCCGGGTCGCCGATGCCGGCCACGGCGTGAATCCGCTTCGAACCCAGACAAGCCGCCTCCACTACGCGACTTGCGTCGGCGAGCCCGACAAACTCGCGCCCCTCGAGGCGCATCGCAAAGCCTCTACCGGTCCGGGCTCCATTGCAAACGACCGCATCGACCGAATCCAGCCGTGATGCAGGCTCGCGCAAGGGTCCGGCGGGAAAAAGGCGGCCATTGCCGACACCGCGCGCATCGATTACCGCAATCTCAACGTCGCGCCCAAGCCGGTAGTGCTGCAAGCCGTCGTCGAGCACGAGCACATCGCATTCGGGATGGTGGGTACGCAGGGCGCGACAGGCGGCGACCCTGTCGGCGCCGACCCATACCGGACAGCCCGAGCGGCGGGCCAGTACTACCGGTTCGTCGCCGACCGCAGCCGGGTCCGAAGCGATGTTGACTTCAACCGCAGGCTCGCGCCGCGACGCGACGCGCCCTCCATACCCGCGGCTGACGATGCCGGGCCGCCACCCATTGGCCCGCAGGTGCTGTGCGATCCAAAGGACCAGCGGTGTCTTGCCGCTGCCGCCCATGCTGATGTTGCCGACGACGATGACCGGTATGCCGATGGCTATCCGGGGCAGCAGCCGCATGCGGTAAAACGCGCGGCGCAGGAACACGACGGCGCCGAACAGGTACGCCAGAGGCGCAAGCACCCGGGTCAGCGAGGTTACGCGGTACCAGTGACTGGCGAGGGATTCGAGCGCGATGGCGGCGAGGTCCCGATGATCCCGGGCGGCCGGTTACTTCGCGGTGGCCTGCGTGGTGAACGTGATCTGCGCGTAGCCCGCGACCCGCGACGCTTCCATGATCCGCACCACCGACTGGTGCGACGCGAGGGCATCCGCGCTGATCACGATGATCGGGTCCTTTCGATCGCCGCCTGCGCGCCGCAGCGCGTCGGACAGGGCGGCCACGGTGGTGAACGTAACCGGCGTCTTGTCGATGACGTACTGTCCGGTCGCATTGACCAGCACCGAGATCTCGTTGGGCCGCTCGAGCTGCTTCTCGGCGTCCGCGGTGGGCAGGTTGATCTGCAGCTCGGTGTACTTCGAATACGTGGTGCTGATCATCAGGAATATCAGGATCACCATCATCACGTCGATGAGGGGAACCAGGTTGATTTCCGGCTCCTCCCTGACTCTGCCCGGGCGGAACCTCATTTTTTCGGGGCGGCCCTGAAGTCGGTGCGCTCGCCGTGCACGATGTCGACCAGCTTGGCCGCCGAGCGCTCCATCTCGACCACGAACCCATCGACCTTGCTGCGGAAATGGCGGTAGAAAATCAGGGAAGGCACGGCGATGCCGATGCCGAACGCGGTGTTGTACAGCGCGATCGAGATCCCCTGCGCAAGCTGCTGGGGATTGGTCCCGGTGGGCCCCTGCGAGCCGAAAATTTCGATCATGCCGATCACCGTGCCGAACAGGCCCAGCAGCGGCGAGGCCGAAGCGATGGTGCCGAGCGTGGTGAGGAACCGGTCCAGATCGTGCGCCGCGCTGCCGCCGGCCTCTTCGATCGCCTCCTTCATGACTTCGCGCGGGCTGTTCACGTTGCGCAGGCCGGCCGAAAGCACCTGGCCAAGCGGGGAGTCGCCCGCCAGCTTGTCGAGCACATCCGGGGTAACCCCCTGATGGCGGTATACCGTGACGACTTCGCTCAACAGATTGGGGGGGACGATTTTCTTCTCGCGCAGGCTGACCGAGCGTTCTATGATCAGCGCGACCGCGATGACCGACGCGAGCAGGAGCGGATAAATCGGCCAGCCGGCGGCCTGGATCATTGCGAACAAATCGTTTCTCCTAACGCTCTGGGGCGGGCGGTGCCGTGGGCCGGCATCAGGCGCGCACTTTAGCCAATCGCAGGGTGCCCGGCAACTTTGTGCAGTGCGCTCCCGCAACGCCTGAGTGTCGCAGATCGGATGTGCGCAGGGGGCCGTATTGGCGCGGGCCGCGTGCGCAAAATACGAGCCACGGCTGTTATCCACAAAAGCTGTGGATAAGTTTGTGGATTATGCTTGAACAGTTCGGTTTTCGCCTGCCAAACGAGCCCGTTCGGTCGGTATGATTAAAATTTCATCGCTGATTTTAGATTAATAAACAGGGCTCTGTGACTAAGAATCGGGTTCCGCGACGATCCGCCGCGCTTTTTTGCCCTGATCGGTCCGGATTGTGGATTAGTCGCGTAGGCGAGCGAAATAACAGTTGCAGAATTAAGGGGTTTTGTGAGTGCATGACCTACACGTGTAATCCCTGTCCCCTAGCCGCGCTCTCGCACCTCGACCCTTGAATCCCAGCGCCGAGAGAAGCCTCTTCGACCCGCCGGTCATCAGCGTTTCCGAGCTCAATCGGAACGCGCGGGACTTGCTCGAACGCCGCTTTCCGCTGGGCTGGGTGGCCGGCGAGATCTCCAATTTCAAGCGCTACGACTCCGGCCATTGCTACTTCACCCTCAAGGATGCCGGGGCACAGGTGCGCTGCGTGATGTTCCGCGGCCGCTCCCAGTCCCTGGACTGGCAGCCGAAGGAAGGCATGCAGGTCGAGGTGCGTGCGCTCGTGACTCTTTACGAGCCCCGCGGGGATTTCCAGCTGAACGTCGAAACGATGCGGCGCGCGGGCCTCGGACCGCTGTTCGAGCGGTTCCTGCGCACCAAGGAAAAACTCGAGCGCGAAGGCCTCTTCGATCCCGCCACGAAACGCGAGATCCCCGCCTTCCCGAAGACGGTGGGTGTAGTCACTTCGCTTGCGGCCGCGGCGCTGCGGGATATCCTCGCCACGCTCGAGCGCCGCAATCCGTCCATTGGCGTGATCGTCTACCCCGTGCCCGTGCAGGGGGAAGGCGCGGCCGGGCGCATTGCTGCAATGCTCGCAGTGGCGAGCAGGCGCAATGAGTGCGAGGTGCTGCTGCTCGCCCGCGGCGGCGGATCGATCGAAGACCTTTGGCAATTCAACGAAGAGTCCGTCGCTCGCGCGATTCGCGCCTGCGGCATCCCGGTGGTTGCCGGCATCGGCCATGAAACCGACTTTACGATCGCCGATTTCGCCGCCGATCTGCGCTCGCCGACGCCGACGGCGGCCGCGGAGGCCGTGAGTCCCTCGCGCGACGCGCTTTTCCATCGTCTTGCCGAGCTCGTCGGGCGCGCCACGCGTGGGGCGGTACGCAGGCTCGATACGCAAATCCAGCGCGTCGACGGTCTTGCGCGGCGCCTGGTGCATCCGCGCGCAAGACTGGCCGCCAGCGGGCGGCTGCTCGGGCAACTGGCTGCGCGGCTGTCCGCGGCGCGCCCCGATATTGCCGAACTCGAGCGGGGGCGCAACGAGCTCCTCCGGCGACTCGGTTACGCAACGTGGCACACATTCGAGCGTGCGCGCCAGCGGCTCGACCGGCTCGGCGCAAGCCTGACCAGTCTCGACCCGAACGCGGTGCTCGCGCGAGGCTACAGCGTCACGCGCAATGCGCAGGGAAAAGTGGTGCGCGATGCAGCCACGCTGGTCGAGGACGAAGTCCTCACCAGCACTTTTTCGCGCGGCTGGGCGATGAGCGTGATGAAAAAGAGCGGGCGATAGCGGGCAGCTATAATTCCGGTCCCTGCCGCATCGGACTCAACGCCACCCATGGGACACCGACTCTCCAAAATCTATACGCGCACCGGCGATGGCGGCGACACCGGCCTTGGCGACGGGTCGCGCGTTCCCAAGGAAAGCGCGCGCATCCGGGCCATCGGCGACATCGACGAGCTGAACTCGACGCTCGGGCTGCTGCTGGCCGAAGACCTGCCCGGGCCCCTTCGCGCAGCTCTGGAAGGCGCCCAGCACGACCTGTTCGATCTGGGCGGCGAAGTGTCGATCCCGGGTCGGCAGGCGATCAGCGACGCGCATGTCAAGCGCCTCGAGACCCTGCTCGACGGTTTCAACGCGGACCTGCCGCCCCTGAAGGAATTCATCCTGCCCGGCGGCTCGCGCGCCGCGGCGTGTGCGCACCTTGTGCGCACTGTGTGCCGTCGCGCGGAGCGCAGTCTCGTGGCGCTGGCCCGCACCGAGCCGGTCAGCGA
>JANMXB010000534.1:0-2305 GCA_031380765.1 Pseudomonadota bacterium
GGCATCTGCACGCCGTACTTGCGCGCCGCGGCGAGGCCCAGGTCCATGTCCTTCAGCAGCAGCTTCGGCGTGAAGGTCACGCTGAAATCCAGGTTTACCAGCGCGGGCGTCTTGTAGCGCGTGTACATCGAGCCGAGCACGCTGTTGTTGATCGAATCGAGGAACACGTGGCGCGGGATGCCGGCCTTCTCGGCGAGGATGGTGATCTCGCACAGCGACTGGATGATCACGCCGAACATGGTGTTGTGCGCGATCTTCCAGATCCGCGCCAGCTCGCCCTCGCCCACATAAGTCACGCCGCGCCCGAAAAGTTTCAGGTACGGCTCGCAAAGCTTGAAAAGCTTCTGCGGCCCGGAGGCCACTACCCAGAGCAGGCCGGCCTTCGCCACCTTGCCGTTGCCCGACACCGGCGCGCAGAGATACCCCACGCCAAGCTCCTCGCAGCGCGTGCGCACTTCGGCCGAGCCGTCATCCGAGATCGACGAGCAGTCGACGATCACCTTCGGAAACTTCTTTCCCGACAGCAATCCACCCTTGTCGAACAGCACCTGCTTGAGATCCCCGGTGGTCGAGACCATGGTGAAAACGATGTCGCACGCGCCCAGCTCGGCGACCTTTGCCGCGACCTTCGCGCCATGTTTGGCGAGGGGCTCGGCCTTGCCGCGCGTGCGGTTCCACACCGTTACCTCGCACCCGGCCCCGAGCAGGCGCGACGCCATTGCGTAGCCCATGCGGCCCATGCCGATCCAGCCGATCCTGTGAGTCGATTTGCCTGCCACGCTGCTCGTCCCCGGTGCGCGATTGTGCGCCTCGGGGATGCTACCATCCTGCCGCGTTTCAAATCCTCCGGAGCTTGCGATGATTTCTCGTCGACTCGTGTTGGGCGCGCTCCTCGTGTGCCTTGCGAGCTCGGCCGTTGCGCAGGAAAAAACTCTGCGTATCGTGCTCGGCTATCCTCCCGGTGCTTCAAGCGATGCTTTGACGCGCCTGCTGGCCGAGCGCATGCGAGGCATCATCGGCCAGCCGGTGATCGTGGAAAACAAGCCCGGCGCGGACGGCAGGATAGGCAACGAAACCGTAAAAAGCGCACCGCCCGACGGCTCGACGCTTCTTCTTACACCCGTGGCAACGATGGCCGCGTTCCCCCATTCGCACGGGGCGAGCGTGCGCTATGACCCGTTCAAGGACTTCGAGCCTGTGGCGCACCTCGCCAATTTCCAGCTCGCGCTGGTGGTGAACGCGGATGTGCCCGCGAAGAGCGTCTCCGAATACGTGGCGCTCGTTAAGAAGGATCCGAAGATGGGCGACTATGCCTCGGCCGCCGCCGGTAGCCTGCCGCACTATTTCGGCGTGCTGTTCGCCAAAAGCGCCGGGCTGGACATGATGCATATTCCCTACAAGGGCACGGCCCCTGCGCTGCAGGCGCTTGCGGGGGGCGAAATCAAGGCGGCGATGTTCGTGCTCGCTGACGCGCTTACGCTTGTGCGCGCCGGCAAAGGGCGCGTGCTGGCCGTTTCGGGTAGCCAGCGGTCCGCCCTGGCACCCGACGTCCCGACCTTCAGGGAGCTCGGCTACAACATCGAAGGCAACGGCTGGTACGCGCTGTTTGCGCCGGCAAAGACACCGAAAGACGTCATCGACCGCTATGCCAAAGCTGCGATCGAAGTGATCCGCACACCCGACATGAAGCAGCGCCTGGAGCAAATGGGCCTTGAGCCCACGGGCCTCGGCCCGGCGGAGCTCGGCGCGATCCTCAGGACCGACTTCGACAAATGGGGACCGGTCATCCGGGCCTCCGGGTTCAAGCCCACCCAATGAACATCCTCTTCGCATCCGAACTGTTTGCGCCGGACCAGTGGATCCCGGGCCTCTCGAAGCACCTGCCGCAGGACCGCTTCTTCACCCCGGACAGCTTCGATCCCGCAAGCATTGACATCGCGCTGGTCGCGCGGCCGCAGCCTGGCATCGTCGGGCAATTGAGAAACGCCAAGCTGATCCAGTCCCTCTTCATGGGCGTCGACGGTCTGCTCGCCGACCCGGCCTACCCGCGCGGCACGCCGCTTTCGCGTCTCATCGATCCGGGCATGGTGGCCGCGATGGTCGAGTCGGTGGTCGCGCACGTGCTCGATTACCACCGCCACCACTACTTCTACCGGACGCAGCAAGCCGCAAAAAAATGGCACCGCCTGCCGCAATTCATGGCTGCGGACCGCACCGTCGGCGTCCTCGGGCTGGGCGAACTGGGCACCGCAGTGGCGCACCAATTGCTGCCATTCGGCTTCAAGGTGGCAGGCTGGAAGCGGCG
>JANMXB010000554.1:0-2270 GCA_031380765.1 Pseudomonadota bacterium
CGGATGCGTACGAGAAGCTCAAAGACCTCACCCGCGGCAAGGGCGTGGACGCAAAACGCCTGGCCGCCTTCATCAGGGCCCTGCCGATCCCGGCGCAGGCCAGAAAGCAACTCCTCGCGCTCACCCCCGCCAGCTATACCGGTCTGGCCGCCGAACTCGCACGGCGGGTCTGACTTCCGACTCCTCATTGACGCGCCTGGCGCGCGCCCCGGCTGATGCTTTACGCAACCACGATCTTCCTGTCTTCGTTCCTGCTGTTTCTCGTGCAGCCGCTCATCGCACGGCTGATCCTTCCCTGGTTCGGCGGAACGGCAGCGGTCTGGACGACCTGCATGCTTTTTTTCCAGTGCGTGCTGCTCGCGGGTTACGCGTACGCGCACGCCACAACGGCAAAGCTGTCGCCACGCGCTCAAGCCCTTCTTCACACGCTGCTGCTGGCTGCTGGAGCGGCGACGCTTCCGATCCTGCCGGACCCGTCCTGGAAACCCGAAGGCGGCGGCGAGCCCATCTCGCGCATCCTGCTGCTGCTTGCCGCGACGGTGGGCCTGCCCTATCTGCTGATTTCCTCGACCAGCCCGCTGGTGCAGGCGTGGTTCTCGCGCGCCCGGCCTGGCGCGAACCCCTACCGCCTGTTCGCCGTTTCCAACTTCGCGTCGCTGCTCGCCCTCATCGGCTACCCCCTGCTGGTCGAACCCAATTTCACCAACAGCCAGCAGGTCCACGGCTGGTCGTGGATGTTTGCCGCTTTCGCAGTGATGTGCGCACTGCTCGCGTGGCGGACCTCGAGCGCGAAGCCGGCCCCGGCCGGTGTTACACCTGACGAAACGGATGCGCCCGCGCCCGGGCGCAAGGAGGTGGCGCTGTGGCTCGCGCTTTCGGCGTGCGGCTCGGTGATGCTTCTCGCGGTCACCAACCACATCACGCAGAACATTGCGGCGATCCCGCTGCTCTGGCTGGCGCCCCTGACGCTCTACCTTTTTACCTTCATCCTGTGCTTCGAGGGCAGCGGGTACCGCCCGAAATGGTGGTGGAGCGTGGTGCTCGTGTGGCTGGGCGCCATGACCTGGCTGCTCGTCGATCCCGACCATCAGTTCGACCTCTACCTGCAGCTCGGCATCTTCCTCTCGGGGCTCCTCGTCGCGTGCATGTTCTGCCACGGCGAGCTTTACCGGCTCAGGCCTGCGAACCGCTACCTCACGGCGTTCTATCTCTGGGTGTCGGTCGGCGGAGCCCTCGGCGGGCTCTTTGTGGCGGTCATCGCGCCGCTCGCGTTCAGGGCCTATTACGAGCTGGGGATCGGCCTCGTTGCCTGCGCGGTCCTTGCCGCAGTCGTCTATCGCGAATTGAACCGCGCCGCCATGGCCGCCAGCCTTGCAACCCTCATGGGAGTCACGGGGGCGGTGTGTTATGACGGCTTCAAATTCCAGGACCATGTGCGCCTGTCCGTGCGCAATTTCTACGGCGTCCTGCGCGTGAAGGAATACGGCACTCCGGGCGAATCGGACCATCTGCGCCGTCTGCTCCACGGCACCATCATGCATGGCGAGCAGTACCTGACCGGCCCGGCGCGGCGTGACCTGACCAGCTACTACCAGGTCACGTCCGGGGTGGGTAAGGCGATCGCCGCAAAACAGGCGGCCGGTCCCGTGCGCGTCGGGGTGATCGGCCTTGGCACCGGCACGCTGGCGGGTTACGGCAGAAAAGGCGACGTGGTGCGCTTCTACGACATCAATCCGGCGGTGGTAGGGATCGCCAGGAACGAGTTCGGCTACCTCGGCGACAGCGAGGCCAGGATCGAAATAGCCCTCGGCGATGCCCGCCTCACGCTCGAGCGCGAGGCGCCGGAAAAATTCGACGTGCTCGCCATCGATGCGTTTTCGAGCGACGCGATCCCCGTGCACCTCATTACAAAGGAGGCGCTCGACGTGTACCTCAGGCACATGAAGCCCGACGGCATCGTGGCGTTCCATGTTTCCAACCGCTTCCTGAACCTGGGACCGGTGGTCAGCCGGATCGCGAAAGCCTCCGGCGTGTTTGCAGTCAACGTCTACGAAAAGGGCGAAGAGGACAAGACGCAGAGCGACTGGGTGCTTGTCTCGCGCGATCGCAAGGCGCTGGAGGACAAGGTCATCAAGGACGTGTCCGAACCGGTGGAGGAACAGCCTTCATGGCGGCTGTGGACAGACGATTACAACAATCTGGTGCAGGTGTTGAAGAAGTAGGAGGCAGGGTTTTGTGCGTAGTTCACGCACCCTACCGATTTCGATTTT
>JANMXB010000587.1:0-2148 GCA_031380765.1 Pseudomonadota bacterium
TCTCTGCTCCATCCGTCGGCCCCCCGGGGCGGCTCAGTTGGCCTTGATTCCGGCGGAATGAGCGACCCGGGTCCAGCGATTCAGGTCCGCACGCAACTGCGCGGCCAGCTCTTCCGGCGAGCCGCCGATCGGGTCGATGCCAATTGCCGTCATGCGCTCGCGGATTTCGGCGATCTGCAGGATTTTCGCGATTTCGGCCTGCAGCTTGCGGACAATTGCCGGCGGCGTGCCGGCAGGGGCGAAAAGGCTGGTCCAGAGCACGACTTCAAAGTCCGGCACGCCCGCCTCGATCACCGTCGGCATCTCGGGCATGAATGCAGCGCGCCTGGGCGAAGTGACCGCCAGCCCCCGCAGCCTGCCCGCCCTGATCTGGGCGACCACCGGCGGGCTGTCGACGAAAGTCAGCGCGATTTCATCGCCCAGCAAGGCATTCACGGTGGCCGCGCTGCCTTTGTAGGGAACGTGCTTGATGTCGATACCGGTCTGCATCTTGAACAACTCCGCGGCAAGCTGGAAGGGCGTCGAACCCGCGCCATAGTTCAACGCTCCAGGCTTGGCCTTTGCCAGCGCCACCAGTTCCTTTACCGAGGCGACCCCGATCGCCGGGCTGACCGCCAGTACCAGCGGAAACGAACCGATCATCGTCACCGGCGCGAAATCCTTCACCGGATCGTAGGGCAGCTTGTCGTAAAGCCCGGGGTTGAAAGTCATTGCACCACTGGCGCCGATCAGCAATGTGTACCCATCGGGCGCCGACTTGGCGACAAAGTCCGTCGCGATAATTGCATTCGCGCCCGGCTTGTTCTCCACGACAAAGGACTGGCCAAGCCTGTCCTGCAGCTTTGCGCCTACCAGACGGGCAAGGATGTCGTTGGCGCCCCCAGGCGGGAAGCCCACCACGAAGCGCACCGGTTTGGACGGATAGGCGTCAACGCTTTGCGCTTCGACCCAAGCCGCCTGCAACGTAAGCGCGGCGAGCAGCAGCACTGTCCTGGTATTCAACTGTGTCTCCCTGTAACTGGTTTTTATGTGCTGTGCAGCACGGTCTACGGCGGCAGTAATCTTATACTCGTGCAATGAACACGACAGCCCTGCCGCCCGATCTTCGCGGCGATTACAGACAGGCGCGCGCCGATTTCTCCGTCTCCCAGGACTGGAGCGCCTACAGCCCGGAGGAACATGACCTCTATCGCCGGCTCTACGCGCGGCAGTCGAAGCTGGTGCCGCGCTACGCCTGCCAGGAGTACAACCGCGCCCTTGCCGCCCTCGAGGCAGGCGATGCCATCCCGCGGTTCGACGCCGTTTCGGAAAGACTGCGCGCCGCGACCGGATGGGAGATCGTGGCCGTGCCCGGGCTGGTTCCAGACGACGTGTTTTTCACGCATCTCGCCAACCGGCGATTTCCCGTCACCGTCTGGCTGAGGAAGCCGGAGGAATTCGACTACATCGTCGAACCCGACGTTTTCCACGATTTTTTCGGCCACGTGCCGTTGTTGTTCGACGCGCAATACGCCGATCACCTGCGCGAGTACGGCAAGGGGGGCCTCAAGGCTTTGCGCCTGAACGGGCTGACCTTCCTGGCGCGCTTGTATTGGCACACGATCGAATTTGGCCTGATGCACACCCCGGAGGGCGTCCGTGCCTATGGGGCTGGGCTGCTTTCGTCAGGAGGAGAGCTGGCCTACGCGGTGGACAGCCCGGAGCCCAGGCGGCTGCCATTCGATGTGCTGACGGCGATGCGCACGCCGTACAAGATCGACAGCTACCAGAGCACGTATTTCGTCATCGAGAGCTTCACCAAGCTGCTCGAGGACACCGCACCCGATTTCACCCCGCATTACCTAGAATTGAACTCGGGGTGGACGCGCTAAAGCCCTAGCTCCGTCGATGCGTTGTCGCTTACATCGCCGGATTTTTCGTGCGCTCTCCGGCGATGATTGCTCGCTTCGAGGTTCTATCCGCCGATGAAGTTGAGGCCCCGGCTCAACGAACAACCAAGTCGACGTTCTTGCCGGCACGCAGCAGCGCGCAACGAGAATATCGAGCGAGAAGCGTCCCAACTTGAGGTTGACGAGGTCGGACACTCGGGGTCTGGAAACATCGAGAATTTCCGACGCGGCGAGCTGGGTGAGATTCTTTGTCTGAATC
>JANMXB010000592.1:0-2628 GCA_031380765.1 Pseudomonadota bacterium
CACCTCGGCGCCGATCGTCGAGATCTCCTCCGAGAAGTGGCAGGCGGCCAGGTGACCGGCCCCGATGTCGCGGAAGGCTGGCTCCTCCGTGACACACCGCTCCGGGTTTCCGAGCCGCTCGCGAAGCCAGCAACGCGTGTGTAACCGGCAACCTGACGGCGGTGCCTCGGGCGACGGGATGTCACCCTTGAGGACGAGCCGCTTCTTCTTGATGCGCGGGTTCGGATTGGGGATGGCGGACAGCAGAGCGACGGTGTACGGGTGTCGCGGATTCCGGTACAGCTCGTCGACGTCCGCCAGTTCCACCATCTTGCCGAGATACATGACCCCGACACGGTCGCTGATGTGCTCGACGACCGCGAGGTTGTGGGCGATGAAGAGGTAGGTCAACCCGAACTCGTTCTGCAGGTCATCGAGCAGGTTGAGGACCTGGCTCTGGATCGACACGTCGAGCGCGGATACCGGCTCGTCGCAGACGATGAAGTCCGGGTTGACCGCGAGGGCCCGGGCGATGCCGATCCGCTGGCGCTGGCCGCCGCTGAACTCGTGCGGATAGCGGCGCATGTAATCGGCGTGCAGTCCGACGGTCTCGAGCAGCTCGACCACGCGGTCGTCGTACGCCTGCGCGCTTTTTGCCAGCCCATGGATCGTGAGCGCTTCGCCGACGATCGAACCGACGGTCATGCGCGGATTCAATGAAGCGTACGGGTCCTGGAAAATGATCTGCACGTCACGGCGCAGGTGCCGCAGCGCGTTCTCGTCCATGGCCGTGACATTGCGGCCTTCGAACCAGACCGCACCGGAAGTCGGCTCGAGGAGGCGCAGGATGCAGCGCCCGGTGGTGGATTTGCCGCAGCCGGATTCGCCCACCAGGCCGAGGGTCTCGCCCGCGTCGATATGGAAGCTGACGCCGTCGACCGCGCGCACGTGATCGACCTGGCGTGAGAAGAGGCCGCCCTTCACCGGGAAGTGCTTGACCAGGTTTTCCACGCGCAGCAATGGCTCAGTCATGGCGCGGCGGCGTAGAGCACGCACGCGACCTTGTGGCCCGGCCGGACCTCGCGCAACGGCGGGGTGCGCTCGGTGCACTCGGCGCGCACGAACCTGCATCGCGGCGCGAAGCGGCATCCGGGTGGCGGATCGAGCAGGTTCGGCACGGTGCCAGCAATCACCTCCAGGCGCTTTTTCTCGCTGGCGGCGGTGTCGATCCGCGGAATCGACCGGATCAGGCCCTGCGTATAGGGGTGGAGCGGCTCGGCGAAGAGTTCCTCGACGCTCGCTTCCTCAACGACCTTGCCGGCGTACATCACCACCACCCGCTGGGCGGTTTCCGCGATTACACCCATTGCGTGCGTGATGAGCATCACCGCCATTCCGAGCCGGCCCTGCATTTCGGCCAGCAGGTCGAGGATCTGCGCCTGGATGGTGACGTCGAGCGCGGTGGTCGGCTCGTCCGCGATCAGCAGCTTCGGGCCGCAGGACAAGGCCATTGCGATCATGACCCGCTGGCGCATGCCGCCGGAAAACTGGTGCGGATAGTCGCGCGCCCTGCGCGCGGGTTGCGCGATGCGCACGAGCTTCAGCATCTCGACCGCCTTTTCCAGCGCTTCGCGCCGCCCAAGACCCTGGTGCAGCCGGATCACTTCGGCGATCTGCGCGCCGATCGGGTAGACCGGGTTGAGCGAGGTCATCGGCTCCTGGAATATGATCGCGATTTCCTTGCCGCGCAGCTTGCCCATTTCCGCAGGCTCGAGCGGGACGAGGTCGCGGCCTTCCCAGAGGATCTCCCCGGCCGCGATCCGTCCCGGGGGACTCGCGATCAGTTTCATCACCGACATCGCGGTCACGCTCTTGCCGCACCCCGATTCGCCGACCACGCCGAGCGTCTCGCCGCGGTCGATGAAAAGATCGACGCCGTCCACCGCGTGGATCGTGCCGCCATCAGTCGCGAACTGCGTCTTCAGCCCGCGGATCTCGAGCAAGTGCACCAACTACATCACCTTGCGCGGATCGAGCGCGTCGCGCAATCCATCGCCGATGAAGTTGATCGACAGCACTGCGAGAAAGATCGCGCTGCCCGGAAACAGCGCCCAATGGGGCGCTATATCGAGGTAATCCTTGGCGTCATACAGGATGCGCCCCCAGGTGGGAATGTCGGGCGGAAATCCGAGGCCGAGGAAAGACAGCGTCGATTCGGCGATGATCGCTGCGGCCACGTCGATGGTGCCTGCCACGACGACGGGACCCATGGCATTGGGCAGGATGTGCCGCACCACCTGGCGGCCGGTCGTCGCGCCCAGCGCGCGCGCAGCCTCGACAAACTCCTTCTCGCGCAGCGAGAGGAATTGCGCGCGCACGAGGCGCGCCACCGGCATCCAGCGAAAGCCCCCGATCACCACGACGATGAGGATGAATACGCCCATTTCCGGTCCTACCAGCGATTTCAGCGTGTCGCGGAACAGATAGATAATCAGCAGAAGCAGCGGCAGCTGCGGCAGCGACAGGAATAGATTGGTCAGCCACATCAGCGCCGCATCGACACCGCCGCGCGAAATGCCGGCGACCGCGCCCACGAGCGTGCCGACTGTGACCGCGATCAGCATGGCCGCCAGCCCGACCGCGAGCGAG
>JANMXB010000621.1:0-4712 GCA_031380765.1 Pseudomonadota bacterium
CCGGACACCGGCGGCATGGTGCCGGGCGGGTTCTCGGCCAAGGCGACCGAGGTCGAACAGGAAGGGTTGCGCCTGCCGCCGGTCAAGCTGTTCAAGGCCGGCGTGCTCGACCAGGAAATCCTGGCTATCATCCTGTCGAACATCCGTCTGGCCGACCAGCGCATCGGCGATATCCAGGCCCAGGCGGCAGCCTTGGCTGTCGGTGAGCAGCGGCTCACCGGCCTGCTCGACCGCTACGGCGCGGACGTTGTCGACGCGGCCATCGCCGAACTCGAACGGCGGGCATCGCGGCAAATGCGCGCGGCGATCGCCACCATCCCCGATGGCACCTATCACGGCGAGGCGTTCGTCGATTCGGATGGCGTGGTCAACGCGCCGCTGCGCATCGCCATGGCCGTGACCAAGTCGGGCGAGACTCTGAGTTTCGACATGAGCGGTTCATCGCCGCCGTGCCGCGGGCCGATGAACAGTGTGATCGCCACCACCCGCTCGTCGATCTACCTCGCCATCAAGCATGTGTTTCCAGACGTGGCAATCAACGCCGGCACGTTCGAGCCGCTGCGCATCACCGATCCCGAAGGCACCTTCCTCTACGCGAGGTATCCGCGCCCGGTGTCGGGCTGCGCCGCGGAGGTCAGCCAGCGCATCGCGGAGGCCGTGTTCGATGCGCTGGCCCAGGCCATCCCCGAACGCCTGTTCGCGTCCCCCGCCGGCACCTCGGGAAATTTCGCGCTCGGCGGCTTCGATCCGGGGCGCGACCGCCCGTACGTGATGTACGTGATCTCGGGCGGCGGCTACGGCGGCTCGCCGCTCGGCGACGGCATCTCCAACGGCTGCTCGACCATCGGCATCTCCAAGACGCCGCCGCTGGAAGTCATGGAGCAGTACTACCCGATCCTCTTCGAGGAATATTCGCTGCACGAAGGCTCGGGCGGCGCGGGCGAGCGGCGCGGCGGCATGGGCGTGAACTACACCATTCGGCTGCGGCGCGGCGAAGCGCGCGCCTCGATGGTGATGGACCATGGCCGTGTCGGCCCGCAGGGCGCGCTCGGCGGCTCCGACGGCGGCGTGAACACCGTGGCAATCGACCAGCATGGCGTCGAGTACCGGCCGCCGCACCTGTCGAAGGACCAGGACATCTTGCTCGCGCCCGGCGACTGCATCCGTGTTTCGACACCGGGTGGCGGCGGATTCGGCGACCCCTTCAAGCGCGACCCGGCCAAGGTGGCCAAAGACGTGGCGCGCGGCTACTACACGATCGAGCAGGCGGAGAAACTTTACGGCGTAAAGATCGGCGCGGGCAACGCCGTCGATCCGGCAGGCACGGCCCGGCTGCGCGCGCGCTGATGCTCGCGGACCTGGTTCCGGGCATCGTCGCGGCCCTGGGATTCGGCGCCTCGAACGTTTTCGGCAAGATCGCCTTCGGAGCCGGCGCCGATGTGCTCACGCTGGTGACCTTCCGCGGTTTGATCGGCATTGCGTTCGTGTGGACATGGCTGCGTTTTTCGTCCGCGTCCGCGCCTCACACGCCGCATGCCCGCAACGTTTCGCTGGGGCTGGGTCTGCTGTTCGCCTCGAACGTGTACTGCGTGTTCAAGGCCATCGATGCCATTCCCGTGCCGGTCGCGGTGCTGGCGTACTTCGTCTATCCGCTCCTCACCGGCATCGGCGGGGCGCTCACGGGCCTGGACAAGCCCACCTGGCGCGGCGCGCTTGCGGCGCTCGCGGCTTTCGCGGGACTCGCCCTGATGATCGGCGCGCATCCGGGCGACCTTGCTCTCTCGGGACTCGCGTTTGCCTTTGGCGGCGCGCTGTCGCGCACCGCCATGCTGCTGGTCACGCGCTCCGCGCTGGGCGGCGCCGATTCGCGCCTGACGAGCGGCTATTCGCTCGTCTCCTCCACGGCAATTCTCGCCGTCGTGTGCCTCGCGACGCAGACCTGGAACCTGCCGCAGACCCTGCCGGGCTGGGGCGGATTTCTCGGCACCAGCATCGCTACGACCATCGCGATCCTCGCGCTGTTCGCGTCCACCGCGCGCATCGGCCCATTCCGCACGGCGCTTACGATGAACCTCGAGCCGGTCGTGTCCACCCTGCTCAGCCTCCTGCTGCTGGGCGAGTCGATCACTTCCGTCCAGCTTCTGGGCGCGGCGATCATGCTCGCCGCCCTCTGCGCCTTCCAGCTCAAGCGCTAAAGCCGGCTCTGACCGGACTTTTCGAAGTTTTTCAAATACGGAAACTCTATTGGCTTGAATACCGCTCTGCTATTGAGTATCGCTGAATTAAAGTTCGGCTTTGTCAGGCGGCCACCGGCTCCGCTGCCAGGCCGACGGGCTCGTATGCGACGCGCGAAGGCAGGTCAGGGGCGATATTCATGACCCGCGCGCCGAGGTCCATGATCACCGAGGCCACCGTTTCCATGCGGACTTCGGGTTCTGCCGCGGGGTCCGGCGGGCGGCAGATCGACTGCAATCCTTGCGTATCGTCGCGCAGCATGCGTTGCAAGTCCCGCGGGGAGTAGCGCCCCTTGTGAGCGCCGGCCAGCTCGCTGATGCGCTCGAACCTGGGATGGGTGGAGTAGCTTGGGAGAAGCGCGGCCGAGTGCCTGGCCGCCGCTTCGGCCAGGAAGTGGTTGGTATGGCAAAGCGCGCGCTGGTCTCCGGATTGCGCGCCACGGATCACCGAAAGGCCGCGCGGGGAGAATTCGAGCGCGGCTGTCTCGCCGGACGCATCCCCGGACTGCACGTTCGACGAGGCGCCAAAGGTGAGCTTCGACGCGAATGCAATCGCGTCGGCCACCGAGGTTCGCTTGAGCAACGCTCGCAAGAGGACATGCACCGGCACGCCGGGCTTCAGGCCATCGTCAGGAGAGCGCAGAATGTTGAGGCACACGCCGAAGCCGTGGCTGTTGAGGCCGATCTTGGCCAGCATGCCGGCCTCGGTGAGCGTGAGGCAGGCCGGGTCCGCGCCTCCCGTGCAGCGCAGGAGCACGAGCGCCTGGCGCTGCGCGCCGAGCCAGTCCCAGTTCTGCGCGAGCAGCGTTGTGCCGGTGGTGCTCAGCGACGGCTTGATCGCGATCGAGGTGCATTCTCCCCAGTCGGGGATATTCCCCGCCGCATTACACGCCGCGACTGCACGCCGGTCCGGATGGGGTGCCGGATACGACGTCGGGAGGATCTCGGTGCGCGCATTCAGCGCCAGGATTTCATTGCGATGCCTCCCGGAACCGGCCGCGATACCCTCGATCTCCTCGAGCAGTTCCGCGTCGAAATCGCCGATCAGCTCCCGATAGCCCGCGCCCAGCTTCTGCGCTCCTTGCCAGTCGATCCCGCAGTACGCAAACAGCCGCGCATAGGCGGCAATCGAGCGCTCGATGCGCGCTCGCGCCGCGGTCCCGTGAATGCGTCCGCGCTCGCGCGGGCTGCCCCTGGTTTCGATGATTGGGAACATTGCGGCCTCCTCTCAGTACGGCTTGTCGCCGGCCACGGCGACACGCTCCATGCGACGCCGGTTGGGATAGTAGTCGTTGCACGCGTAATGCTGCGTGGAGCGGTTGTCCCAGAACACGATGGTGCCGGGTTTCCAGCGCACGCGGAACTGATATTCGGGAATCCGCGGCAGCTCGCAGAGAAACGCCAATAGCGCCCTGCTTTCCGCGCTGCTCATGCCAACGATGTGGGTGGTAAAAAGCGCATTCACGTACACCGCCTTCTTCCCGGTGACCGGATGGGTGCGCACCACGGGATGGGTCGGGTTCGGCAGGCGTTTTTCGATCTCGCGCAAACGGGCGTAGTCCTCATCCGTTTTCTTGAAGAGGCGCCGGAAGGTCTGAAAGTCGTGCACGGCCGTGAGCCCTTCGAGCATCTTCTTCATCGGCTCCGCAAGTCCGGCGTAGGCCGCGCACATGTCCGCCCACAGCGTGTCGCCACCGAGCGCGGGCGAAATGCACGCGCGCAGGATCGAATACTTCGTCGGGCATTCACGGAAGGTCGTGTCGCTGTGCCACACGTCGGTGGACAGGACCGGGTTGTCCTTGTGGTTGTCGAGCACCATGAGCTGGGGCGCCTCGCCGAAGCGATGGAACGGGTGCACTTCCAGCGCGCCGAAACGCTTTCCCAGCGCGACGTGCTGCTCGGGCGTGAGGTCCTGGTCGCGCGCGTAGATCACCTTGTGCCCGATCAGCGCCGCCTCCAAACGCGCGAAAGTCGCGCCGTCCAGCGGCCGCGTGAGGTCGATGCCGTGGATCCCGGCGCCGATGGTCACGCCGATCTGCTCGACTTCGAACGGCTGGCCCTGCGTAACGATGGATTGCGGAACTGTTGCCGGAACTGCGGCCATAACCGGATTCCTCCTTCAAAATCCATTGTAATCCCGCGGACATGGCAAGATAGCGGAGCGTTTTGCATGGCGGAGAACCGAATGACGGCAAACGAAGCACCGGCCGAGGGCCGGATCACCACGCAGCGCGATGGCGAGATCTTTCTCATCGGCATCGACCGGCCGAAGAAGCTCAACGGCTTCTCGCTGAAGATGTACAGGGAGCTCGCAGACGCCTACGCCGCCATGGAGAAGGACGATGCGGCCCGGGTCGGGTTGCTTTACGCCCACGGCGCCAACTTCACCGCCGGCCTGCAGCTCGACCAGTTCGCGCCGCTGATGGCGCGCGGCGAAGCGGCGGTGCCCCCCGGCGGCATCGACCCGTTGTCCCTGCG
>JANMXB010000704.1:0-3097 GCA_031380765.1 Pseudomonadota bacterium
AAGCCCATCCCAAAGTGCGCGCGGTCTACTACCCGGGTCTCGCGTCGCATCCGCAGCATGCGCTGGCGAAATCGCTGTTCAGCGCCTTCGGCGGCATCCTCTCGTTCGAGCTTGCCGACGGGATCGACTGCTTCGATTTCCTCAACCGCCTGGACATCGTGGTGTCCTCGTCGAACCTGGGTGACAACCGCACGCTGGCCATCCCCGTCGCGCATACGATCTTCTGGGAGATGGGCGCCGAGCGCAGGAGGGAAATGGGCATCGCCGAGTCGCTGATCCGCGTGTCGATCGGCATCGAGGACTGCCAGGATCTCGTCGAGGATTTCAGGCAGGCGCTGGGTTGGTTTCCAAAACAGGAAATAAAAATGTCCGGATCTCCGCTCCAGGAGCCAATCCGTAGGAATTAAAGTTCGTAATTAAAGCCGTCAAGGCAGGCCGTTGCGGCCGTGCGCCCGGTAGGCAGGGCGCTCGGTCAGCAGTTCGTAGTAGCGCGCTACCGCCGGATAATTCGGCCGCTCGAGGGCTGCCAGCGAGAACCACCGGTTCACCACCAGCCCCATCGGGATGTCGGCCAGGGTGAAGTCCTTGCCGAGCACGTAAGGGCCGTGCGCGGCGAGATGGGTGTCCAGCAGTTTCATCTGCGAGGTCAGATCCTTGCGCCCCTGCGCGACGAACCATTCGTTGTTCCAGGGCGGCTCCTTCAGCTGGCCGCCGAGAAAAGCGCCGCGCATCGAATGCGTGACGTCGTAGGCCACCCAGTCCATCCACGCCTCGATCTTCTGGCGCTGCCCGAGATCCACCGGATAGAGCGCCGTGGCGTGATGTTTCGAGGCCAGATAGCGCAGGATCGCGTGCGATTCGCGCATCGCCAACCCGTCATCGATCACGCACGGCACCTGCCCGAGGGGATTGAGCTTCAGGAATTCCGGCGTGTTGGTCGGCCGGAAGCCCCGTCCGTAGTCCTCGCGCTCGAAGGGCAGGCCGATCTCGTCGCACAGCCACAGCACCTTGCGCACGTTGAACGAATTGGCGCGTCCCAGGATCTTCAGCATTGCCTATTCCGCCTTGATGCCGCGCTCGCGCACAATTTTCGAATACGTCCTGATGTCTTCCACCACGATTTTGTCCAGCGCCTCGCCGCTGCCGGGCGTAAGGCGCCCGGCTTGCGCTTCGACACGCTCCCGCACCGCCGGCTGCTTGAGGGCTTCGACGGTCGCTTCGTGAAGCACCCTGACGACGGCTGGCGGCGTGGCGCGCGGCACGAAGGTTCCGATCCAGGAATCCATGTCGTATTTCGGGAACCCGCTTTCGGCGATCGTGGGCACGTTGGGCAGCAGCGCCGAGCGTTCGGCGGAGGTCAGCGCGATCGCCTTGAGCTTGCCGGCCTTGATGTGCGGCAGGAGGCCGGTGAGGGTCGAGAGGATGTAGGGCACTTGGCCGCCGATCACGTCGGAGATCGCGGGCCCGGCGCCGCGATACGGAACATGCGTGAATTCCACGCCGGCAAGCGATTCCAGGTAGGCGGCGGCGAAATGCCCGGGCGAGCCGATGCCTCCACTCGCATAGATGCGCTGCCTGGGATCGTTTTTCGGGCCGAGGGCGAGGAACTGCTGCAGGGTGTTCGCCGCCGCGCCCGGATGGGCCGCAATCGCCTGCGGCAGGCTGCCCACCAGCGTCACGCCGCGAAAGTCGCGCTCGGTGTCGTAGGAGAGCTTCGGGTACAGCGCCTGGTTGATCGAGTGGTTGTTCAGCGTGAAGAGCACCGTGTAGCCGTCCGGCGCCGACCTGGCCACATGCTCGGCGGCCAGTGTGCCGCCCGCGCCAGAGCGGTTTTCGACCACGACGCTCTGCTTGAGCACCTCGCCCATGCGCGTGTTCAGCGCACGCGCGATCGCGTCGGTGCCGCCGCCCGGCGCAAAGCCGACGATGAGCCGCACCGGGCCTTTAGATGGGAAGTCCTGCGCGGCCGCGTGGCCTGCCGCCGCCAGCGTCAGTGCCGCAATGGCGGCGAAGCGCAAACCCTGCCGGGACCGGCCGCCAAAATTCTTGTTTGATGACTTCAACATGGTGTCTCCGTGGTGATTTTTTACGCGCCGCTGAAACGAGGCGCGCGCTTTTCCGCGAAAGCCTGCTCGGCCTCCTTGTGGTCTTGCGTGAACCAGAGGCGCGCGAAGGACGCCCGTGCATTGGCGCGGGCCACTTCGGCCCCTTGCGCGCTGCCCGAGGCTGCGCACAGCGCCTCCTTGATCTCGCCAAGGGACAGCGGCGCCACCTCGGCGAATGTGGCCGCAAGCTCCAGCGCGCGCGAAAGCGCCGACCCATCAGGCACGGCTTCGTCGACGAGGCGCATCTCTCGCGCTTGCGCCGCGCTCACGCGCTTGCCCGAATAAAGCAATTTCGCCGCATCCGCGCGGCCGACCGCGCGCATGAGCCTTTGCGTGCCGTCCCACCCGGGCATGATCCCGAGGCGCGATTGAGGAAACCCGATCTGCGCGGAGGCTTCGGCAATCCTGAGGTCGCAGGCAAGCGCCAACTCGGCGCCGCCGCCCACGGCGAAGCCGTTGATGGCCGCAATCACCGGGCAGGGCAGGCGCTCGATCGCGTCGCAGACGTCGCGCATGATGCCGAACACGCGGTCCAGCTCTTCGGGCGAGCCCAGCTTTGCGTAGGCTTTCACGTCCCCGCCGGTGCAGAAATAGCGCGGGCCGGTGCCGGTGATGATGAGCGTGCGCATCGCTTTGTCCGATGCGCAGGCGCGCACCTGCGCCCCGAGCTCGAGCGCGACTTCGCGGCTGATCGCGTTGCCCGCGTCCGGCCGGTTGAGGCGCAGCACGAGCGCGGTGCCATGCCGCTCGGCGAGGACCAGGGGTTCAGGCATCGCGCTGGACCAGGTGCATGAGGATGCCGCCAGTTGCCTTCGGGTGCGGAAACCCGATCTGCGCGCGGCGTGAGCCGGGCCGACCTTTGGTGTCGATCATCTGCATCCCGGCGCCGGCCATGCCGGCTAGGGTCGCATCGATGTCGCGCACCTTGAGCGCGACATGATGCAGGCCGCGTCCGCGCGATTGGACGAAACGCGTGATTGCGCCCTGGTCCT
>JANMXB010000719.1:0-2544 GCA_031380765.1 Pseudomonadota bacterium
TCCGATCTTCAGCCGCGTGAGGATGCTGCGTACCTGGGGCGGTATCGTCGACGTCTGCCCGGATGCCTCGCCCATCGTGTCGAAGACCCCGGTGAAGGGCCTCTTCCTCAACTGCGGCTGGGGCACCGGCGGCTTCAAGGCGACGCCGGGTTCGGGCTGGGTTTTTGCCCACACCATCGCCACCGGCGAGCCGCACCCCTTGAATGCCGCGTTCTCGCTCGACCGGTTCACCAGCGGCGCGCTCATCGACGAGCATGGCGCAGCGGCCGTGGCGCACTGATGTTAAGGATCGCCTGCCCCTGGTGCGGCGAGCGCGAGGAAATGGAGTTCTCCTACGGCGGTCAGGCGCATGTTGCTTACCCGAAAGATCCGCATGCAGTGTCGGATGACGAGTGGGCGCAGTACCTTTTCATGCGCGACAACCCGAAAGGAATGTTCCTCGAGCGCTGGGTGCACAGCCACGGGTGCCGCCGCTGGTTCAATGTCGCGCGCCATACCGTCACGCACGAGATCTCCGCTGTCTACAAGCCGGGCGAGCCGCGGCCCAAGAGCAGTCCATGAGCAACAGGATCGAAAACCCCGCGCGAATCGCCGGAGCGGGTCGCATCGACCGCACTCGTCCGCTCGCCTTCTCGTTCAACGGCCGAAAACTGCAGGGATACGCTGGCGACACGTTGGCCTCGGCGCTGCTGGCCAACGACATTCACCTCGTCGCGCGCAGCTTCAAGTACCACCGCCCGCGCGGCATGCTCACCGCGGGCAACGAGGAGCCGAACGCGCTGGTACAGCTCGAGCGAGGTCCGTATACCGAGCCCAACCTGCGTGCGACCGAGATCGAGCTTTACGCGGGCCTCGAGGCATCCAGCGTCAACTGCTTTCCCAGCGTCGAGTTCGACCTTCGAGCGATCAATGGCCTCGCCTCCTCGATCCTGGTGGCCGGGTTCTACAACAAGACCTTCATGTGGCCGAAGGGCTTCTGGAAGAAGGTCTACGAGCCGGCGATTCGCGCCGCCGCGGGTCTGGGCGTCGCGCCCGATGCCCCCGATCCCGATACTTACGACCGCATGCACTGGCATTGCGAGCTTCTCATCGTCGGGGCGGGCCCCGCGGGGCTCTCCGCCGCGCTGCAAGCCGGACGGCAAGGGGTGCGCACGGTCATCGTCGAGGAAGCACCTGAAGCCGGCGGGAGCCTCCTGCAGCGCCCGTCAACGATAGAGGGCGCCACGGGCGCCCAGTGGGCCGCGCAGGCCGCCGCCGAACTCGACGCCCTGCCCAACGTGCTGGTCCTGCGCCGGACCTCCGTTTTCGGCTACTACGACCATAACTACCTGATGGCAGTGGAGCGCCGTACCGATCATGTCGGTCCCGGCCGCTCGGCCGGCGTGGCGCGCAAGCGCCTTTGGCACTTCCGTACCGGACGCGTGATCCTCGCCACGGGCGCGCACGAGCGGCCGATCGTGTTCGGCAACAACGACCTGCCCGGCATCGTGCTCGCGAACGCGGCTTGCACCTACGCTACGCAGTACGGCGTGTCGCTGGGCAAAGCGGGCGCGGCGTTCGTCAACAACGATCACGGATTCTCGCTGGCGCTGGAAACCCACGCGGTTGCGAGAAATCTCGGCGTGATTGTCGATGTCCGCGCCAATCCAGATGAGGCGCTGATGAAGCGTGCCGCCAAGGCCGGCGTGCGGGTGCTGCGCGGCTCCGTGGTGACTTGCGCGCATGGCGGCAAGCGCGTGCGCAGCATCGACATCCGCCCCGCGAAGGGGGCGGGCATCGTGCGCGTCGAATGCGATCACGTCCTCGTCACCGGCGGCCTCAACCCCGCCGTCCATCTCTACAGCCAGGCCACCGGGACGCTGCGCTTCGACCCGGGTCTCGCCTGCTTTCTGCCGGATGCCTGCCGCCAGGCGGTCGAGGTCGCCGGTGCGCTGAACGGGCGGTTTCTGCTGGCTTCGGCAATGGCCGACGCAAAGGCTGCAGCGGCGAAAACCCTGGCCGCGCTCGGCCGACCGGCAACGATGCAATCCGCTCCCGCGATCGACTCGATGAACATTCAGCCGCTGTGGTCGGTGCAGGGGCTGCTGGGGCAAGAGCTTCCGGGCAAGCATTTCGTCGATTACCAGAACGACGTCACCGAGCCCGACATCCTGCTCGCCTCGCGCGAAGGCTTCCGCTCGGTCGAGCACACCAAGCGCTACACCACCACCGGCATGGCGACCGACCAGGGCAAGACTTCGAACGTCATCGGTCTCGCAATCCTCGCTGGATCGCTGGGCAAGACGATTCCCGAAGTCGGCACCACCACGTTCCGGCCACCATTCACGCCGGTCACGTTCGGCGCGATCGCCGGGCGCGACCGCGGCACGCTGTCCGAGCCGGTGCGCGCCACGCCGATGCACTCCTGGCATGTGGAAAATGGCGCGGTCTTCGAAGACGTCGGCCAGTGGAAACGCCCGTGGTATTTCCCGCAGGCGGGCGAAGATCTGCATGCGGCGGTAGCGCGCGAAGCCAAAGCCCTGCGAACCACGGCCGGCGTCATGG
>JANMXB010000481.1:0-4416 GCA_031380765.1 Pseudomonadota bacterium
CGCCGCGGGCACGATCTCGCCACCGGGCAATGCCACCGCCGTGATGCCCATTTCCTTGAAGATTTCGCCCGTGATGCCCGGAGGCGCGCGGTACTTCAGCTTCTTGAAGTCGGCCACGCTGTTGATCGGGCGCTTGAACCAGCCCAGCGGGTCCGGTCCCATCGGCTGGATGAAGAGCGGCTCGACGTTGACCTTCAGGATGTCGGTATACAGCTTGCGGTAGAGGTCATAGCCGCCGCCCTCGAAGATCCACGCGATGTGCGACAACTGGTCGAGGCCCACGCCGGCGCCCGCCATCGGATTCGAGAACAAGCCGGCGGCCGGATGCTTGCCCGACCAGTAGTGCGTCCACGCGTAGCCGGCTTCGACCACGCCTTTGTCCACCGCGTCGAGGATCTCGAAGGCCGGGACGATCGCGCCGTCGGGCAGGATCTCCATCTTCAGCCGGCCCGCGGACATCTTGTCCACGCGGTCGCCGAATTTTTTCAGCAGCTCGAAATAGATGCTTGCCGAGGGGACGGCGGTCTGGATGCGCATTTTCATCGGCGCGGCCTGCTGGGCATGCGCGCCGATCGAGACGAGGGCGCCGGACAGCAGTGCGAGACAACGGGCTTGCCAGTTCAGTTTCATCTTCGCTCCTCCGCGAATGAATTGTTTGTTTGGCATCGCGCCATCGACGTGGCTTTGCAACGCTCAATCGATGCTAGACAAACCAACACGCGATTGCAATACTGGGTTGCGCTGAATGATTCGAAAAATTCCATAAATTGATAATTGAATGACTGCGCGCTACGATTACATCGTCGTCGGCGCCGGCTCGGCCGGATGCGTACTAGCGAATCGCCTGAGCGCCGATCCGTCGCGCAAGGTGCTGCTGCTCGAGGCCGGTCCGCGCGACAACTATCTGTGGATCCACATCCCGATCGGGTATGGCAAGACCATGTTCCACCCGGTCTACAACTGGGGATTCCATACGGATCCCGAGCCGGGAACCAACAACCGCCGGATCTACTGGCCGCGCGGACGCGGCCTGGGAGGATCCTCTTCCATCAACGGGCTGATCTTCGTGCGCGGCCAGCATGAGGACTACGATGGCTGGGCGGCCCTGGGTAACAAGGGGTGGGGGTGGAAGGATGTCCTGCCGTATTTTTTGCGCTGCGAAGATAATTCGCGCGGCGCGAGCGAGTACCACGGCGTCGGCGGGCCCGTGGCTTGTACCGACATCGGCGCGAAGCACGAGCTGATCGAGGCGGTGCTGCGCGGTGCCGGAGAGATTGGTATTCCCCGCAACGACGACTTCAATGGAGCAAAGCAGGAGGGCGCCGGGTACTACCAGCTCTTCACGCGCAACGGGCTGCGCTCGAGTGCGGCGACGGGCTATCTCAGGCCGGTGCGCGACCGCGCGAATCTCGATGTGCAAACCGGCGCGCATGCGACGGTTGTGGTCTTCGAAGGCTCGCGCTCAGTCGGCGTCAGGTACCGGCAGGGCGGCGTGGACAAGGAGGCGCGAGCCGCCGCGGAAGTGATCCTCGCCGCGGGCGCGCTGCAGAGCCCGCAGCTTCTGCAGCTCTCGGGAGTGGGGCCCGGTGACCTTCTTCGATCGCACGGCATCCCGGTAGTGAAAGAACTGCCTGGCGTCGGCGCCAACCTGCAGGACCACCTGCAGATGCGCCTGATGTACAAGTGCACGAAGCCGATCACCACGAATGACGATCTGGCGAGCCTGCCGCGGCGAATAAAGATCGGGTTGCAATGGCTGCTGCATCGCTCCGGCCCGCTGGCGATCGGCATCAACCAGGGCGGGATTTTCGCGCGTGCCTTGCCGGAATCGAAGACGCCCGACGTGCAGTTCCATATCGCGACGCTGTCGGCCGATCTCGCCGGCGCGAAACCCCATCCCTGGCCCGGATTCACCTTCTCGGTGTGCCAGCTGCGTCCGGAGTCTCGAGGCACGGTTTCGATTCGTTCGGCCGATCCATTCGAGGCCCCGTCGATGAAACCCAATTACCTATCGACAGAGCTCGACCGGCGCTGCGCGGTGGCGGGCGCGAAGCTGGCCCGCTCGCTCGCCGCGACCCCTTCAATGCAGCCGTACGTCGCGGAGGAGTACAAGCCCGGCAGCGGAGCCCAATCGGACGAAGACCTGCTCGAATTCGCGCGCAACGACGGTGCGACGATCTTCCACCCTTCCGGCACCTGCAAGATGGGTAGCGATGCGATGGCGGTAGTCGACGGCCGGCTGCGCGTGCATGGCATTGCGGGGCTGCGCGTAGTGGACTGTTCGATCATGCCGAACCTGGTTTCCGGGAACACGCATGCACCGGCGGTGATGATCGCCGAGAAGGCGTCCGACCTGATCCTCGAAGAACACTAGGTACAGGGGAACCACGGTTCCGCCGCACCCCCCTCCCTTGTTAAGTAAATGTCGCTTCCATCGCCTGGGCCGCATTACGCAGCAGCGGAAGGTAGCTCAGCGCGCGTTCCAGCGGCATCCGCGACATCGGCGCATGCACCGCGATGGCCGCGCAAGGCTTCCCGTTCGGCCCGCGAGTCGGCACGGCCACGCACACAAGCCCCGCATGGAATTCCTCATTGTCGGTCGCGTACCGCGCCTTCCGGATGCGCACAAGCTCCGCCTCGAGGGACTTGCGGTCGGCGAGGGTCGAAGGCGTGTAGCACTTGTACGAAAGCGTGCCGAGCATGCGGTCGCGCGACGCTTTCGGGAGGTAGGCAAGCAGCAGTTTGCCGCTCGCGGTGCAATGCAGAGGCACCCTCGACCCGCTGGTCAGGTTCATGCGCAGCGGCCACGCGGCTTCGACCCGGTCCAGGTACATCACTTCGCCGCCGTGCAGCATCGTGAAATTGCACGTTTCGCCGATCTGCTCGACCAGTTGCGCGAGGATCGCGTGCCGCGCGGAACTCAAACTCCCATTCTGCATGATCCCCAGGCCCAGCGCCGCCAGGCGCGGGCCGGGCGAATAGCGCGCCGCACCGGGATCGCGCGCGACCAGGCCGGCGGATTCGAGCATCGCCAGCATCCGGTACACGGTGGGCTTGGGCAGGGCCGCAGCCTTGACGATCTCCGTGAGGGACGCCGGACGCTCGGCCGCCACCAGCGATTCGAGCACGGCGAATGAGCGGAGCGTGGCGGGGATCTTGTCTTCTTTCCTGGACATGGCGCGAAATTATCATATTCCGGAACAGCAGGGTCTGATTTGCACGCGATTGCGTTGCAATGCTGCGCAGCCCTGTGAGAGACTTTCCGCGCCAGATTTCCCGCCGATCCCCGAACGGAGCCCCCCGCCATGACCGATATTTCCGACGCGAAGCGCATTGTCGTTTCCGGCAAGACCCGCATGTCCCCGTCCGAAGCCTTCGTCGAAACGCTCGTCGCGCAAGGCGTCACGCACGTGTTCGGCATCGTCGGCTCGGCCTACATGGACGCGCTCGATCTGTTCCCCGCAGCCGGCATCCGCTTCGTGCCGACCGTGCACGAGCAAGGTTCCGCGCACATGGCCGATGGCTTCTCGCGGGTCTCCGGCCGCCATGGCGTCTGCATCGGTCAGAACGGCCCCGGCATCACGAATTTCGTCACCGCAATCGCGGCTGCGTACTGGGCGCATTCTCCCGTGGTTGCAATCACGCCGGAAACCGGCAGCCTGTCGATCGGCCTGGGCGGCTTCCAGGAGACCGACCAGTTGCCGATCTTCTCCAAGATCACCAAGTTCCAGGCGCACGTGAACAACCCGGCGCGCATGGCCGAGCTCACCGGGCGCGCGTTCGACCGCGCGATTCTCGAGATGGGACCGACGCAACTCAACATCCCGCGCGATTTCTTCTACGGCGAGCTGGATTGCGAGATCCCGCAGCCGATCCGCATCGAGCGCGGTCCGGGCGGCGGCAAGAACCTCGACGAGGCGGCCGAGCTGCTGGCGAAAGCGAAGTACCCGGTGATCATCGCCGGCGGCGGCGTGATCATGTCGAACGGCGCCGATGCATGCATTGCGCTGGCCGAAGCGCTCGAAGCGCCGGTGTGCAATTCGTACCTGCATAACGACACTTTCCCCGCCAGCCATCGCCTGTGGTGCGGGCCGCTTGGCTATCACGGCTCCAAGGCGGCGATGAAAGTGCTGAACAAAGCCGACGTCGTAGTTGCGCTCGGCTCGCGTCTCGGCCCCTTCGGTGTGCTGCCCCAATACGACTTCGACTACTGGCCCAAGGATGCCAAGCTGATCCAGATCGACGCGGACGCGAAAATGCTTGGACTGGTGAAGAAAACCTCGGTCACCATCAACGGCGATGCGCGCGAAGCGGCAATGGCGCTGGTTGCGCGGCTCAAGGGGAAGACGCTGGCCTGCATGGCGAACAAGGACGAGCGCGTCAAATCGATCCGCACCGAGCGCGAGGCGTGGGCCC
>JANMXB010000004.1:0-6539 GCA_031380765.1 Pseudomonadota bacterium
GGTTCAGATTGACAAGAACAGTGGCCACCTTGTGAACGGTATTGAGCTTTGATCCGCGTCGCCACGAGATGCCGCCCAACATCGCCTTGCAGCCGACACGCCGACGCGCGCGGCTGAAGGCAACGCTAGCGCGCGACCGAATAGGGTTCGCGGGGGGCTTTCAAAGAGCGCCCTTTCATGGGAAAGTGACTTTCGCCGGCTGTATCGCTTGTTCCTTCATACGACAGCCGTCTCTTTGATGGAGGATCTATCGTGAACACTGAATCGCCAGTTGATCCAGTTGCCCTCCGAGAGGAGGTCAAGAGCAAGTATCGGGAAGTGGCCCGCAATCCCAACGGAGAGCATCACTTCCACACGGGCAGGCCGCTCGCGCGGCGTCTGGGCTATGAATCGGCGCTGGTAGACTCGATGCCGGATATGGCCGTCGAGTCCTTTGCCGGGGTGGCGAACCCGTTCGCGCTCCGAGTCCTTGACCCCGGGGAAAAGGTGGTCGACGCCGGATCGGGCGGCGGTTTTGACTGCTTCGTCGCCGCCCGTCAGGTGGGTCCGCAGGGGAAAGTCGTTGGCGTCGACATGCTCGCCGAAATGCTGGAAAAATCCCGTACCGCGGCAAAGCTCATGGGGCTCGATCAGGTCGAGTTTCGTGAAGGACTTCTCGAACACATTCCGGTGAAGGACGGCTGGGCCGATGTGGTCATCAGCAACGGTGTCATCAATCTCTGCGCCGACAAGAGGGCAACTTTCTCCGAGTTGTGGCGGGTATTGCGTCCGGGCGGAAGGTTACAGTTCGGCGACATCGCGAACGGCAAGCCGGTCCCGGCAAGTGCGTTGCGGGAAATCGACCTGTGGACTGGATGAATTGCCGGTGGCCTTCCGTGTGAAGGCTGGCGGGCAATGCTGGCGGAATTCGGATTTGTCGACATCCAGATCAGCGAGCCGTATGACACCTTTGGGGAAGCCAGAGGTGAAAAAAAGGCAAGGCTCTTCGCGGTATACGGATATACGTTCCAGGCACGAAAACCGGAAGTCTCCAGCCCTGCTTCGATCGCGCGCTAACACTCCGCTGGAAAGCGGCCGGGAAAATGCTGGCGCAATTTCTCGGCGCCTAAGGGGCGACGTCGGGCCCCGGCGGATCCCAACAATATGAATTCCAGCTTTGGCCGACATTGCGGAGATTACGAATGAAACCCTTTACCACCGTCGCCGTCGTCGTTTTTTCCCTCGTCGCGCTGCTGCAATTGCTTCGCGTCGCTTTGGCGTGGGAAATCACAGTCAACGGTATCCTCATTCCATGGTGGGCGAGCGTCATCGCTTGCGTGATCGCGGCAACGCTTGCATTCATGCTTTCGCGAGAAGCGCGCTCATGAGCGTCCCGCTTCGAGGCAGCAACATCCGATAGGCCGGCCCAGATACCGATGAACACTCCCGCCCGGCTGGGGACCAGTGCTGCTGCAGGAATTGGAGCGGCAATTGTGTCCGCGCTTGTTGTTACCGTCATCGACCTGTACCTCACCGGCCACGGCTACGGTTCCATTACTCGCGAGGTCCTCACCTGGGCGCCGGCCGGCGTGCACTTGAGTATTGGCGACATAGGAATGCTCGTAACGGCGATTGCGGCGGCAGTTTCGACCTGGTGTCTCGCCGGCGATGGCGCCTGACACCGACGATTGCGGGCTTTGTACTCTGCGCACTCCCTTCGACCTGGTGATCTTCGACTGCGACGGCGTGCTCGTCGATTCGGAGCCGATCGCCAACCGCATCCTCGCCGAGCAGCTTCGCAGTGCCGGTCTGCACATGCCGGAAGAGGAAGTGATGCGCCGGTTCGTCGGGCGCACTCGCGAAGGGTGCCTTACCCTCGCCACCGGGCTGCTCGGGCGTGATCTCCCCCGGGATTTCGCGCCAAAGTGGGATGCGGCACTGTTCGAAGCGCTGCGCAACGAAGTCAAGGCGATCGACGGCGTCGTCGAGTTGATCCTGAGCCTGAGTATCCCGTTCTGTGTCGCGTCCAACGGCACGCGGGACAGGCTCCGCCTTACGCTCGAAACCGCGGGACTGCTTCCCCTCTTCGAAGGCCGGATTTATTGCGCCGCCGACGTTGCCCACCCAAAACCCGCGCCGGACCTGTTCCTGCATGCGGCAAAATCGATGGGCGTCTCCCCCGCGAGGTCCGCCGTGATCGAAGACACGCCAGCCGGCGCGCGGGCGGGCAATGCCGCCGGCATGACCGTGTTCGGATATGCGGGCGGGACCTCTTCCACGCGCGCGGCCCTCGAGGCCGAAGGCGCGAAAGTGTTCGGCGCGATGGCAACCCTGGCAACATTGATCGGAGCGCGCCCATGATTCCCCCGAGACTGTCGATCGTCACCTACAACCTCTGGAAGACCGAGCGCTGGCCCGCGCGCGCGCCGGCGCTCGAGCGCTTCCTCAAGCTGTTCACGCCCGACGTGCTGTGCCTCCAGGAACTGCAGAAGGAAACGCAGGGATTTCTCGACGAGCTGCTGGGGGACTACAGCCGCGTCCACGACTCGCTGCCCGGCTGGACGAGCGAAGGCAATATCTACTGGAAAAAAAGCCTCTTCGACCTCGTCGGGCATGGCGCCGAGGAGATCGGTCACGTCGAACCGGAAAGGCGCCTGTTCTGGGCCAGGCTCACACTGAAGGAAACGCAGAAGACGATCTTCGTCTCGACCGCCCACCTGACCACGCCCCGCCGCAAAGAGGAGGCCGAGACGGGGTTTTCCCCGCGAGTCGGCCAGCTCAACAGGATTGCGCAGGAACTGACCCGCATGGTGCGCGAGGGCGAGCCCGCCTTCTTCATGGGCGACATGAACGACCCGCGCCAGCCGCAGCCGATTCTGGGCAAAGCCGGCTTCACGAGCTGCTTCGCCGCCCTCGGGCTGCAGAGCCCGCCGACTTTCCAGTGCTACCCGACGGCGAACATCGAGCCGGGCGCCCAGACGATCACCGAGGCGATCGACCTCATCGCCGCCAACCGTCACGCGCGCGCGATCGCCGCCAGCGTGCCGCACTGCTTTCACGGGGACATCGCGCCCTCCGATCACTGGCCGGTGCAGGCGGTGTACGAACTCCAAGTATGATGCCCTGCTGACCTGGGCAACGGCCGCGCGCGGGCCGCCCGGCGTTATTGCCAATACAGGAAAGAGAACTGGCATGACGGCAGCGCCCCTGCTCGACCTTTAAAACAAGAAGTTCATGTTTTCGTCCATTTTCCGCGACATCGTCAAGCTCGGCTGGCCGGTGCTCGTTGCCCAGTTGGCGGTGATGGTCAACGGCGTGATCGATACCGTGATGGCCGGCCGGCTCTCGGCCGAGGACCTCGCGGCGGTGGGCATCGGCGCCAGCATCTACATCAGCGTGTTTGTCACGCTCATGGGCGTGCTGATTGCGCTCACCCCGGTGGTTGCGCAGCTTTACGGCGCCAGGAAGTACGCCGAGATCGGCGAGGAGGTGCGCCAGAGCCTGTGGCTCGGAACCTTCCTCACGAGCGTGGCCTTCGTGCTGATCTATTTCCCCGACCCGTTCCTCGCGCTGGCGCAGGTCGCGCCCGAGGTCGAGGTCAAGACGCGCTCCTACCTGCGCGTGATCGCGGTCGGCGTGCCCGCCATGCTTGTGTTCCGCGTGTTCTATTCGTTCAGCACCGCGGTCTCGAGGCCGCGCGTGATCATGGTGCTCAACCTCGTCGGGCTCGCGCTCAAGATCCCGCTGAACCTCGTCTTCATGCACGGCTACCTCGGCATGCCGGCGCTCGGCGGCCCGGGATGCGCCTACTCGACCACGATCATCTCGTGGGTCACCGCCTTGGCGGGGTGGGCGTACTGCTGGTCGAACACCGGATACCTGCCGTACAGCGTGTTCTCGCGCTGGTCGTGGCCGAGCTGGGGCGAGCAGTTGCGCCTCCTGCAGATCGGGCTGCCGATCGGGTTCACGTTCCTCGTCGACGTGACCTCGTTCACCTTCATGGCGCTCTTCATCGCGCGGCTTGGAACGGTGAGCTCCGGCGGCCACCAGATCGCAGCCAACTTCACGGCGCTGATCTACATGATGCCGCTTGCGATGGCGAGCGCCGCGGGCGTCCTCGTCGGGCAGGCCATCGGCGCCGGCGACATGCAGCGCGCGCGGCTTACGGGCCTGATGGGAATCGGGGGCGGGCTCGGCATCGCCTGCGTCGTGGCCGTTTGCGTCTGGCTCGGCCGCGATGTCATTGCCGGGCTCTACACGCGCGACGCGCAAGTCCATGCCGTCGCGGCGACACTGCTCGGCTTCGTGGCCTGCTACCACCTGTTCGACGCCACTTCGGCGATCGCGGTCAGCGCGCTGCGCGGCTACAGGAAGACGGTCGTACCGATGCTTTGCAACATCGTCGCGCTGTGGGGGCTGGGGCTTGGCGGCGGGTATGCCCTCGCCTTCGGGGTGGGGGCCAGGGCGCCGCTGGGCGCGCCGGGATTCTGGATGGGCGCGTCCGCCGGCATGGTGACCGGCAGCGTGCTGACCACACTTTACTTCCTGCGGGTGAGCCGGGTGGAACGGTGGAATAATCCCCCACCATGAGCGCACACCAGAAAGTGGCCATCGTGACCGGCGCCGCGCGCGGCATCGGCTTGGCAATCGCGAAGAAATTCCTCGAGCAGGGCTACGCGGTCGCGCTCATCGACATCGACGCCGCCGAGCTTGCCAAGGCGGACTCGACGCTCGGCGACGACACCATCGCGATCGTTTGCGACGTCTCCGACCCACGCCAGGTGAACGCGGCGGTCGGCGAGGTCAAGGCGCGCTTCGGGCGAATCGACGCGCTGGTCAACAATGCCGGCATCGCAGTCTTCAAGCCGCTGCTCGAGACGACCCACGAGGAGTGGGAGCGCGTGCTGGCCGTGAACCTCACCGGCCCCTTCCTCCTCACGCAATTGTGCGCACCGGTCATGCTCGAGACTTCCGGCGGCAGCATCGTCAACATCGGCTCGATATCCGGCCTGCGCGCGAGCACCCTGCGCGTCGCGTACGGCACCAGCAAGGCGGCGCTTGCGCATCTGACGCGGCAGCAGGCCGCCGAGCTCGGCGCCATGGGCATCCGCGTCAACCTGGTCGCGCCCGGGCCGGTGGACACCGCGATGGCCAAGCTCGTCCACACGCAGGACATCCGCGCCGACTACCACGACGCCATTCCGCTCAACCGCTACGGGCTGGAAGAGGAGATCGCCGCGGCGGTGTGGTTTCTGTGCAGCGACGCGGCGAGCTACGTGAACGGGCAATGCCTTGCGGTGGACGGCGGATTCGACGCGACCGGCATCGGTCTGGCGAGCCTGCGCAACCAGTAGCAAAACAAGGAAAACAAATGCGGCGATTGCCGAAATCCCTGGTCACCATTGCCGCAACTGCGGCCACGGCAGCGCTTTTTCTGACTGCGGGCGCCGCGTTTGCGCAGGCTTTCCCCGCCAAGCCGATCCGCTTCATCATGCCCTACCCGCCTGGGGGCAGCTCCGAGATCCTCGCGCGCCCGATAGCGCTGGAGATGAGCAAAAACCTCGGCCAGCAGGTCGTCATCGACTACAAGCCCGGCGCGGGCTCGACGATAGGCGCCGATATCACGGCCAAGTCGCCCCCGGACGGCTACACGATCGTGATGCTGCTGACTGCACACGCCATCAACGCGTCATTGATGCCCACGCTGCCCTACGACACGGTCAAGGACTTCGCCTCGATCACGCTCGCCGCCACGCTGCCTCTGGTCGTCGTGGTCAATTCGCAGGCCTCAATCCAGACGATCCAGGATCTCATCGCGGCGGCCAGGGCCAACCCCGGCAAGCTCAACTACGCTTCCGCCGGTGCGGGCAACACGAGCCACCTGGCGGTGGAATATTTCAAGTCGGTGGTCGGCGTGAACATCGCCCACGTGCCTTACAAAGGCAGCGGCCCGGCCGTCACGGCGCTGCTCGGGCGCGAAGTCGACCTGATTTTCGACAGCCTTTCGTCGTCGCTCGCCCAGATCCAGGGCGGAAAATTCCGCGCCGTCGCCGTCTCGACCGCGAAACGCTCCCACGTGCTGCCGCAGGTGCCCACCATCCAGGAATCAGGGGTGCCGGGCTTCGACATCTCCGCCTGGTACGGCATCTTCGCGCCCGCGGCCACGCCGCCGGCCATCGTGCAAAGGCTCAATGCCGAGATCGTCAAGGCGATGAACGCGCCGCAGGCCAAAGACCGTATCGAGGCTTCGGGTTACCACATCGTCGGCTCGACGCCCGCGCAGCTCGATGCGCACGTGAAGAGCGAGATCATCCGCTGGGCGAAGGTCGTCAGGGAGTCCGGCGCGAAGCTGGAATAGCCGCGGCCGCGCATCGGGCGCAGATGCAGGCTTTGCGCCACGCGTCTTCGGGCACCCGCTCCAGCAGCGCATTGCCGAACTCGACCGTCTGGCACCAGCACGTCGCGCCCGGCGATGCGCTTTCCAGCGCACACGCGTTGTCCCCGCCGCACAACGGACACTTAAGTGGGGTCAGAGTCGACTTTGCGTCAAGCGGGGTCAA
>JANMXB010000051.1:0-2821 GCA_031380765.1 Pseudomonadota bacterium
ACGGAACTGGAGCGGCTGGGATTGCGCGTGCTCATGAACGAGCACGTGGTGCTCGAGCACGAGGGCGAAGCCGTCGTCGTGGCCGGCGTGACCGACTACGGCGCCCATCACTATCATCCGTCGCATCGCAGCGATCCCGCCGCCGCGATGGTGGGCGCGCCGCGGGAAGCCGGTGTCAGGGTGCTGCTGGCGCACCAGCCGCGCTCGGCGTTCGCCGCCGAACCCGCGGGCTTCGACCTGCAGCTTTCGGGCCACACCCATGGCGGGCAGTTCTGGCCGTGGAATTTCTTTGTCAAGATGCAGCAACCGTTTACCGCGGGCCTGCGGCGTCTGGGCAAGCTGTGGGTCTATACCAGCCGCGGCACCGGCTACTGGGGTCCGCCCAAACGCCTGGGCGCGCCCTCGGAAATCACCCACCTGCGGCTCGTGCCGGCGTAGGGTTTCACGATTCGCCGCGGTCGCGGATGGGGCTACACTACGTAGCCGCCGCAAAAATAAAGAACACCATGGGCAAACTTGTACTCGTCTGGCTCATCAACGCGCTCGCGCTGCTGGCGCTGCCGTATGTGGTGCCCTCCGTCCAGGTCAGCGGATTTCTCACCGCGCTGGTTGCCGCGCTGGTGCTTGGCCTGGTCAATTCGCTGATCCGGCCGGTGCTGGTCCTGCTCACGCTTCCGGTGACGCTTGTCACGTTGGGTCTCTTCATCTTCGTCATCAATGGCCTCTTGTTCTGGATGGTGGCTTCGTTCGTCGAGGGTTTCCGTGTGGCCGGCTTCTGGTCCGCGGTGCTCGGAGCGATCGTCTACGCGCTCATTTCATGGGCGGCCAGCGCGCTGGTATTCGCGGGGCAGAAGAAGTGACCGGGCGGCCGGCTCACAAGAAGCCCGCACACGCCGCCCGCCCGATCAAGGCGAGCCGCGACTTCGAGGCTGCGGCCGAAGTCGCCAAACGGCTCGCGGCGCAGGCCGCGCGCGACGATGCAGCCGAGCGGCGCCTGCGGGCGCTGTTGCACGAGATGGACAAGTTCGACGAACCCGAGGACGACGCGCCGGAAGCGCCGGACGAGGCGTATGGCGATCCGGGACATGGGCGCCGCTGGTCCGACGGCGGTGCGGACGACGCCTGAGTGCGCTCCGGGCGGCCGCCGCGCTACTGACATTTTTTACCCAGAGCCCAGTCTGCCAGCCACTCTCCAGCCAACTTGCTGACATTGCGGGGCTGCCGATGAACGCGACGCAATGCGATGTGCTGGTGATCGGTTCGGGTGCCGGCGGCCTTGCCGCCGCGGTAACCGCGCGCCACCATGGCCTCGAAGTCATCGTGGCCGAGAAGGAGCCCCTGTTCGGCGGCACGACGGCGCTTTCGGGCGGCTGGCTGTGGATTCCGTGCCACCCGATGCAGAAACAACTCGGCATCACCGACAGCATCGAGGACGCCAGCACGTACCTGCTGCACGAGGCGGGCGAGCATTTCGATCCCGATCGCGTCAACGCGTTCCTGACCCAGGGTCCGCGCATGGTCGAATTCTTCACGCGCGAGACTGCGGTGAAGTTCGATCCTTCGGCGACTTTCTCGGACTACCATCCCGATGCGCCCGGCGGCAAGGCGGGCGGACGCTCGATGGTCGCCTCGGCGTTCGATGCGCGCGAGCTCGGCCCGGTCTTTGCGCAGCTGCGCTCGCCGCTGCCCGAGCTCACGGTCTTCGGCGTGATGATCGGGTCGGGCGTGGAACTGGTGCATTTCATGCGCTGGTCGAAGTCCCTCGCCTCGGCCGCGTATGTGGTGCGGCGCCTTGCCGGCCATGGCCTGGCGAAACTGTTCTATGGGCGCGGCATACGCCTGACCAATGGCAACGCGCTGGCGGGACGGCTGCTGAAGTCGGCGATCGATGCCGGCGTCAGCTTGCATGCGTCTACTCCAGCGCGCGAACTCGTCGTGGAAGGCGGCGCAGTGCGCGGCGCGATCCTCGATACCGCGGGCGGTCCTATGAAAATCGAGGCCCGCCGCGGTGTGGTGCTGGCCTGCGGCGGTTTTCCGCAGGATCCCGCGCGCCGCGCGAGGTTGTTTGCGCATGCCGAGCATTTTTCGCCCGCGCCCACCGGCAACACCGGCGATGGCCTGCGCCTGGCCGAGGCCGTGGGCGCCAAGCTCGACGAGTCCCTGCCGAACGCGGCGGCGTGGGTGCCGGTCTCGCGCGTGCCGCGCGCCGATGGCAGCTTCGGTTTGTTTCCCCATTTCATCGACCGCGCCAAGCCCGGCGTGATCGCGGTAACGAAGGCCGGCCGGCGCTTCGTCAACGAAGGCAATTCGTATCACGATTTCATCCAGGGGCTGCTGGCGGCCACGATGGAGGGCGACGAAACCTGCGCATGGCTGGTCACCGACCATCGCGCCATCCGCGCCTACGGCCTGGGCTTCGTCAAGCCGCGGCCGCTGCCACTCGCAAGCCACATCGCTTCGGGTTATCTGTTGCAAGCCGCCAGCCTGGGCGAGCTTGCACGCAAAGCCGGGATCGACGCCGACGCGTTCGAAGCCCAGGTCGCCGCCTACAACCGCGACGCGAAATCAGGGACAGACCCCATTTTTGGCAAAGGCAGCACGGCGTATAACCGCTTCTACGGGGACACGGACATCGCGCCGAATCCTTGCCTCGCACCGATCGCCCAGGCGCCGTATTACGCAGTCAAGGTCGTGGTCGGCGACTTGGGGACCTATGCGGGCATCGTCACGAACGGTAATGCGCAGGCGCTCGATCGCGACAACAAACCGATCCCGGCCCTGTACGCCGCAGGCAACGACATGGCGAGCATCATGGGCGGGA
>JANMXB010000070.1:0-2230 GCA_031380765.1 Pseudomonadota bacterium
GTGATCATCGACGAGTCGGACGATTCGCTCGACGCCTTTCCGCGCGCCAAAGCCCTCGGGTACCGCGGCGTGTCGTCGAAGACCTGCAAGGGCCTGTACAAGTCGATCATCAACCGCGCGCGCTGCGCGGCGTGGGGAGACGGATACATGATGTCCGGCGAGGACCTCACCATCCAGGCGGGTCTCGCGCTCCAGCAGGACCTCGCGCTGGTGACGCTGCTCGGCCTCACCCACGTCGAGCGCAACGGCCATCACTATGTAAACGGCATGGCGAGCCTGCCGGCCCGGGAGCAGGCGGCTTTCCTCGCCGCGCATCCGGACCTTTACGAGCGCTCCCACGGCGCCGTGCGCGTGGCGATTCGCGAAGGGCAGCTTGCGATCGGCTCGCTCGAGTGCACGGGCTACGCGAGCGCGGCGATGCCGGACTGGAATTCAATGCGGACTATGGAGAGCAGGCAAGCATGAAGCAGCAACGCATCGGCATCATCATGAACGGCGTCACCGGACGCATGGGCACCAACCAGCACCTCGTCCGCTCCATTGTGGCCATTCGCAAGGAAGGTGGCGTGCGATTGGCGGATGGCTCTCGCCTCATGCCCGATCCGATCCTGGTGGGCCGCAACGCAGCCAAGGTGGAAGCGCTGGCCGCCGCGCACGGCATCGAGCGCTGGACCACGGATCTGGCCAAGGCGCTCAAGGGAAAGGACACGGTGTTTTTCGACGCCGCGTCGACGCAATTGCGCCCGAAGCTGCTCAAGCAGGCGATTGCCGCCGGCAAACACGTCTACTGCGAAAAACCGGTCGCAACGAACCTGGCCGAGGCGATGGACCTCTACAAGGCCGCGAAGAAAGCCGGCATCAAGCACGGCGTGGTGCAGGACAAGCTGTGGCTGCCGGGGATGCTGAAGCTGAAGATGCTCAGGGACTCGGGTTTCTTCGGCAAGATCCTCTCGGTGCGCGGCGAGTTCGGCTACTGGGTGTTCGAAGGCGACTGGCAGGAGGCGCAGCGGCCGAGCTGGAATTACCGCACCGAGGACGGCGGCGGCATCATCCTCGACATGTTGTGCCACTGGCGCTATGTGCTGGACAACTTATTCGGGGAAGTCAAAGCAGTCTCGTGCCTGGGCGCCACCCACATTCCCAACCGCTGGGACGAAAACGGCAAGAAATACAAGGCCACGGCCGACGATGCCGCTTATGCGACTTTCGAGCTCGAAGGCGGGGTGATCGCGCACTTCAACAGCTCGTGGACGGTGCGCGTGCGCCGCGATGACCTGCTCACGCTGCAGGTCGACGGCACGCATGGCTCGGCGGTAGCGGGCTTGCGGCGCTGCTTCACCCAGTCTCGCGTCAACACGCCCAAGCCGGTGTGGAATCCGGACATTCCCCAGCCGATCGATTTCTTCGCCGGCTGGCAGGAGGTCCCCGACAACTCGCCGCCCGAAAACGCGTTCAAGGCGCAATGGGAGCTGTTCCTCAGGCATGTCGCCGGCGAAGGCGAATTCCGCTGCGACCTCATGGAAGGCGCGCGCGGCGTGCAACTCGCGGAACTCGGGCTCAAGAGCTGGAAGCAACGCAAATGGATCGACGTCCCCAAACTCGGCTGATGGTGTGCATGGTGCGGCCCCTCGCGGCGCTCGTGGCCGCGACGGCGTGCACCCTTGCGCTAGCGCAGTATCCGGCCAGGCCGGTCAGGGTCGTGATTCCGTTCCCGCCGGGCGGACCCACCGACGTCGTCGGGCGCCTTCTCGCGCAGAAAATGGCCGAGTCGACCGGCCAGGGCTTCGTGATCGAGAACCGCGCGGGCGGCAACGCGACCATCGGCGCGAGCGAAGTCGCCAGGAGCCCGGCCGACGGCTACACGCTGCTCTTCAACGCCAATATCTTCACGATCACGCCGCTGATCTCCAAGGGCGTGCCCTACGACGTGCAGAGGGATTTCACGGCGGTGGCGCTCGTAGCCAGGGGCCCGATCGCGCTCGCGGTGACCGCAGGGCTGCCCGCAAAAAACGTGGCTGAGCTCATCGCTTTGGCCAAGTCCAATCCGGACAGGCTGGCGTTCGCGATCGGCTCGAACGGCTCGGCCGGGCACCTCGCCACCGAGATGCTCAAGCGGGCCGCGGGGATCGACCTCCTGATCGTGCCATACAAGGGATCGACGCCTGCGTACCAGGACCTGATCGGCGGCCAGATCCACGGTTTCATGGATCCGGTGCTGGGCGCGCAGCCG
>JANMXB010000081.1:0-5122 GCA_031380765.1 Pseudomonadota bacterium
CTTCGCGGCGCCGAGGCTTGCAGCAATCGTTGAAGCTTTCTTCCAGATGTACGCATTCGTATGCGTCGTCACGACGATGCCGAGGTCGCGCAGTTGGGCGAGTTGCGCGGCGTTCACCGTGATCGGATGCGCGATGACCCAGCGCAGGCCGGCGATCGGGGCCTCGCTCGCGACTTCCACGAAGTAATCGAGCATCTGCATCTGGATCGCGAAGACGCGCAGCTTCTCCTTCGCCGCGGCTTTGAGCAGCGCAAGCAGCTTCGCCGGCGGCAGCGTGCAGTCGTAGTTGAACCCGGCCCAGCCGGTCTGCGGCGCGCAGAGGGCGCGCAGGCGCGCTTCCTCCGGCTGCGAATCCACCTCTGCGTAGACGCCGGCGAGGCGCAGCCAGTCGTCGCCTTCGCCGCGACCGCGCAGGCGCGCCGCATGGCCGGTCACCCACTTGGCCACGTCCGATTCGCTCGCGCCGCTCCAGCCGGGGCTGAACGACAGCGTGGCGCGCACCGTCTGGCGGTTGCGCCCGCGCAGCGTGCGGTAGGCGTCGATCACCTCGGCCGACGCGCCGTGGCCCTCGAACACGGAGGTCGTGCCGCAGGCGTTGTAGAGCTGCATCGAGCGGCCGAGCGTGCGCACGCGGTCGTCGGCGGTGAACTGCGGCGCGCATCGGAACAGCGTGAATTCGGTGATCGGCTGGTAGGCGTTGTCGCGGATGAGGCCGGTGGGCTCGCCGCACGCATCGACGTCGATCTCGACCAGGGGGGAGGGCGCCGCGGTGCCGCGGCGAATGCCGGCCAGCGCGAGCGCAGCCGAATTGGCCACCGACACCAGCGGCAGCTGGAACGGCCAATAGCCCCACGCGCAGCGGATCAGGATCGGGTGGCGCGTCGAGGCGCGGTCGAGGTCGCGCCGATCCGGCAGCCGGCCTTCCTCGAACATCGCCCCGCAAACCTGGTATTCCGGCGGCTCGCCGAGCGGCATGGTGACGATCCACTGGCCCGCCGGCGTGGCGGCCGCAAGTGCGCCGATGCGGTCGACCAACTCGCGGATCGAGCGGCACCCTGCCAGCGAAGGCAGCAGTTCCTTGAGGCCTTCGCGGTCGAGATGCGCGTGGCCGTCGGTCAGGCCGGGCATGAGCGTGCGTCCGAAGAGTTCGACCACGCGGGTGGCCGGCCCGATCAGCGGCGAGATTTCTTCTGCGCTGCCCACGGCCGAGATGCGCTCGCCCTCGACGGCCAACGAGTTCGCCGCACCCGCGCCACGCCCGAGCGCGAGCACGGTGCCACCGCGGAAAACAAGGTCTGCCCGCTTCTTCCCCTCGCTCAATTCCTTACTCCGGCTTGATGCCCGCGTCCTTCACGATGCGCGCGTATTTTGCGTAGTCGTTCTTCAGGATCTCGCCGAAAGCTTCGGGTGGGGTATGCGCGATTTCGCTATAGCCGTCCGTGACGCGCTTGGCGACGTCCTTGTCGGCCAGTGCTTCGCCCAACGCGTTATTCAGTTTCTCGACGACCGGGCGCGGCACGCCCACCGGCAGCATCACTCCGTGCCAGCCTACCAGCACGAATCCCGGCAGCGTTTCGGCGATCACCGGCACGTCGGGCAACGGCAGGCCGCGCGTCGGGCGCGTGAGCGCAATGGGTCGGATTTTTCCGGCGCGGATCTGCGGCAGCGAGGTGTTGTAGAGGTCGAAAAGGATATTGACCTGGCCGCCCAGCAGGTCGGTCAGCGCGGGGGCATTGCCCTTGTACCGTACGTGGACCATCTCTGTCTTAGTTATTGTGCGGATCCAGTCGCACCCGAAGCTCATCAGCCCGCCGCCCGACGCGCAAGTCACGCTGCCGGGTTTGGCCCGTGCGGCCGCAATGATGTCCGCCACCGTCCTGGGCTCGAAGGCGAGGTTCGCGACCAGCGCATAGGATTGGACGGTCATCTGCGCGAGCGGGGCAAGCTCCTTGAGCGGATCGACCATGTCCTTGAACAGCGGCGGGTTGGTGACGATGTTGGGCACGACGTAGAGCATCGTGTAGCCGTCGGGCGCGGCGCGCGCCACCGCTTCGTGGCCGATGTTGCTGTTGGCGCCGGCGCGGTTCTCGATGATCACCGGCTGGCCCAGCCGCTCGGAAAGTTTGGGCCCGACGACGCGCGCGATCACATCGGCGGGGCCGCCGGCGGCGAAAGGAACGAGCCAGCGCACCGGCTTCGATGGCCAGGCCTGGGCGCAGGCGGCGCCCGCAGCGAGCGTCCCGGCAGCCAGGGCGGAGAGCAAAATAGTTTTCATTTCAGGCATCAATATTGGCATGAGAGGCGCTGCTGGATTGGAGCCTATGAAGAGAATGTTGAAGATTCTAGGGGCGCCGCAAAGGTCCCGGCCGGCGCCGCCACAAGATCATGAGCCAGCCGCCGAGCATGCCGCCCAGGTGCGCGAAGTGCGCGACCCCCGAGGCGGTGCCGGTGACGCCGAACACCAGCTCGACAATCGCAAACACCACCACGAAGGTGCGCGCTTTCATCGGGATCGGCGGGATCAGCAGGACCACCGTTCGGTGCGGGAAGTACACGCCGAAGGCGAGCAGCAGCCCGTAAATGCCGCCCGAGGCGCCGACGACCGGGATCGGCGGGCCGCCGATCATGGCGGTGATGATCAGGTGCGTAAGCCCGGCGGCAACGACGCTCGCAAAGTAATACATGAGGAAAAAGCGCGAGCCGAACAACCTTTCCACTTCGCTGCCGAACATGTATAGGCCGAACATGTTGAACAGGATGTGGCTGAAACCGCCGTGCAGGAAGCTATAGGTCACGAGTTGCCAGGGCGCAAATCCCGGGCTCGCAAAGTCGGCCGCGCCCGGCGGCCACAGCGCGAAAGACTCGACGAGCGACAGTCCGTTCGACTGCAGCAGGAAGACTGCGACGTTTGCGATGACGAGGGCCCGGGTGACTGGAGGCATGCGGCTATCTTAGCTTCTGGCGGCTGGTGCGCCGGCTCAGGGGGAAACGGGCGTCGGCGCAGGCAACGCCATCGCGCGCCTGTGCATTTCCGCGCGAACGAGGTCGGGCCGGTCGCTGATGATGCCCTCCACGCCAAGATCGATCATCCTTGCGATGTCGGCGGGAGCGTTCACGGTCCACACGACGACAGCAATGCCAAGGGAGCGCGCTTCGGCAAGTTTTGCGGCGTCGACGTCGGCGAAATAGGGCGACCACGTCTTGCCGCCGGCGGCCTTGACCATTTTCGGTGCCGAGCAGTGCGCGTCGTGGCGAAGGCCGGCGGTCCACGTTCCGGTGGCGTCGAAACTGTTGAACCAGGACTGCTGCGCGGTGAGATAGACGGTCGCGATGTCGGGCGCTTCCGACTGGACGACCTTGAGCGTGCGCCAGTCGAACGACTGGATTGCCGCCCGGCTCGCCACGCCGCCGGCGCGGATCGCACCGATCACCGCGCGCGCGAATTCTTCCGGCGGCAAGGTGGCCTGGGGCGCCTGCGGATTGATCTTGGTCTCGATATTGAAACGCACCGCGCTGTTGCCCGCCCTGGCCGCGAGAGCAAAGACATCGGCGAGCCTTGGGATCCGCGTGCCGTCCACCGCGTTTTGCAGCGGATAGCGTTTGCCGTAGGCGGAGGCCGGGTTGAGGCGGCCAACGTCGTACCTCAGGAGCTCGGCATAGGCCAGCGAATGAATCATCGGCCCGGGTTGCGTGAGCCAACTCCCGTCCGGGCCGCGCGCGGTATCCGGATGCGGCATCGGCTCATGCGAGACGACCACCACGCCGTCCTTGGTGACTGCCGTGTCGAGCTCCAGGGTGGTGACCCCGATCGACAGGGCGGCGGCGAACGCGGGCAGGGTGTTCTCGGGGGCGAGGCCGCGGGCGCCGCGGTGGCCCTGCAGGTCCAAAGACAGGGCGGCCGGCACCACGGCACATCCCGCGAGGACAACGAGCGCCCCGCGCAATCCCGGGCGCTTCATCAACCTGTGGGGAGCTTCTTCTTTCCGGACTTCTTTTCCGCGAGCTTGGCTTTTTCGAGCGCGGTGACTTTCTTCAGCTCGGCGTCGCGATCGTCCCTGCGCTTCTGTGCCTCGAGGCGCAGCTCTTCCTGCGAGGGAGGCACCCAGTCGAGGAACTTCGGCCGGATGCGCTCGAAAAATTCACTCGACGTTTCCTTGCGCCCGCCCGCGTCAGATTTTTTCGTGGCTTTCGCCATCGATCTTTCCTTCCCCGGTCGTGTGGCCGGTTTTGTCGCGCTGGGAATTGGCCAGGTTGAAGGCCGTGTAAGGGCCGCGAATGGTGCGCGCCTGGGTGGGCGCCGCGGCCTGATTCTCGGCAGTCAGGATGCCGCACCAGAATGAATTCCTTGCCTGACCGGTCTTGCCGTCGTTCATGTTCCCCTCCCCCGGGGCGTGGCTGCGGCATCTACTTTAGTCCTTCTGGGGGCCGGCGGGGGAATCATCGTCCGCGGGCGCGCCCGGATAGGGAGGCACACGCGGCACACGTTGAGGTACCGGGACGCAACGAGAATGGATTGAAGAGGCGAGAAAACCTCCAGCGCTGCAGTCAGAACCCGTTACGTCATAAGCTCCGGTCCGTCTGACAAGGCCACTTCGAACTGCGACGCCGGGGATCGGGGGGGAGCCTTGGGCGCACAGCTTTCGGTGCCGCTCGCCGCATCCCGAAACGTACTTTTCGAGACAGGTCCTGACTGCAGCGCTGGAGCTGAAGAGGAGAAACGAGCGACTCGAAAGGTACCCGCAAGCGTGCGCCCGCAGATGTAGGAAGACCCGCCGAATCTGCGTAGGACAAGTACCGACAGGCGCGCGCGGGCCAACGAATATGTGCACGACCGCACAGAAAGGCGCCGCGGGCACGCCCACGATCATTGCGAACGCACTATTTTCCAGGGGGGGGCGCCATGACGCAAAATGCCGAGCGCCTGCACGAACTCTACGACTTGGGGCTCGCTTATATACGCACGGCCATTCGCGCAAACCTGGCCGAAGTCGATCCCGAGATCGCCGCTGCGGGGATTCTTCACCCCGCCTGGTCGCGGCGGCTGCCACCCCCGGATGCGGTGGCCGTTTCGGTGATGCCGGCGCGCGCGCCGGTGGTCACCGTCGAATTTAGCGGACGCGAG
>JANMXB010000083.1:0-2914 GCA_031380765.1 Pseudomonadota bacterium
CCCGATCGAGCAGGTGTTCGACGAGAAGCTCTACATGCACCAGTTCAAGATCAACGCCAAGGCCGCCTTCGACGGCGATGTGTGGCAATGGCACCAGGACTTCGGCACCTGGCACCGCGATGACGGCATGCCGGAACCGCGGGCCATGAACGTGGCGCTGTTCCTCGAGGAAGCCAACGAGTTCAACGGCCCTCTAATGTTCATTCCCGGCTCGCACAAGGGCGGCGTGCTCAACGCGGGGCACGACACCCAGACCACCAGCTATCCGCTCTGGACGGTGGACCACGAAACGATCACGCGGCTGGTGGAGCGCGGCGGCATCGTTGCCCCGAAAGGCAAGGCCGGCTCGATGCTGATGTTCCACTGCAATCTCGTGCACGCGTCGGGCAGCAACCTCACGCCGTGGAACCGCACGATCGTTTATCTCTCGCTCTGCGCGGTGTCGAATCACATCACGCGCCACACGCGGCCGGAATACATCGCGCACCGCGATTTCACGCCGATTGAAGCGCTGCCGGACGATTGTCTGCTGCGCGACGACATCCGCGTACCGTTGAAGCAGGCGGCGTGACATGAATCTCCACAGCCTACTGCAGAAAAGGGAGGCGGCGGGCAAGCCGCTGCGCGTGGGCGTGATCGGGGCGGGAAAATTCGGCGCAATGTACATCGCGCAGGTGCCGCGTACGCCGGGTGTCCACCTGGTCGGCATTGCGGACCTGTCGCCCGCCAATGCAAGGACCAACCTCGAACGCACAGGGTGGAAGCCCGAGTGGTACGGCGCGGCGTCGCTCGACGCGGCGATGAAAGAACGCCGCACGCACGTGGGCGATGACTGGAAGAAGCTCGTCGAGCATCCGGACGTGGAGATCGTGGTTGAAGCCACGGGCAATCCGCTGGCTGCGGTCGAACATGCACTGCACGCATTCGCGCATGGCAAGCACGTGGTCATGGTGACGGTCGAGGCGGATGCGTTCTGCGGGCCTCTGATGGCCGAGCGCGCCGAGGCCGCCGGCGTCGTCTACAGCCTGGCCTATGGCGACCAGCCGGCGATCATTTGCGACCTCGTCGACTGGGCGCGGGCCGCGGGATTCCCGGTCGTCGCCGCGGGTCGCGGACACAAGTGGCTGCCGCACTATGGGCAATCGACACCCGAGACCGTGTGGGGCTACTACGGCCTGACGCCCGAGCAGGCGGAAATCGGCGGACTCAATCCGAAGATGTTCAATTCCTTCCTTGATGGCTCCAAGCCGGCAATCGAGAGCACATCGGTGTGCAATGCGACCGGGCTCACGCCTGCGCCCAACGGGCTCGAGTATCCGGCGGGGCCTGTGGACCAGATCCCGAACATGATGCGGCCGAAATCCGAGGGCGGCATCCTGCATCACAAGGGCCAGGTCGAAGTGGTTTCTTCGCTCGAGCGCGACGGCACGCCGATTCCGTACGACATCCGCTTCGGCGTCTGGGTGGCTTTCGAGGGCGAGACCGAATACATCCGCCGCTGTTTTTCGGAGTACGGCGTGAAGACCGACGATTCGGGGCGCTATGCGTGCCTGTACAAGCGCTGGCACATGATCGGACTCGAGGTGGGGATCTCGGTGGCTTCGGTGGGTTTGCGGCGTGAGCCTACCGGGTGCCCGACGGGATTCCGTGCCGACGCGGTGGCGACCGCCAAGCGCGCGCTGAAGACTGGCGAAATCCTGGACGGCGAGGGCGGGTATACGGTGGTCGGCCGGCTGATGCCCGCGGCCGATTCGATCAGCGTCGGCGCCTTGCCGCTGGGCCTCGCGCACGGATGGAAGGTGCTGCGCCCGATTGCGGCCGGCGAGGTGGTGCGGTGGAGCGACGTGGCGGTGGATGCGAACAACACGGCCGTGAAATTGCGGCGCGAGATGGAAGCGCGTTACCGAGAGCCGTTGCGCAGCGTCGCGTGAGAAGCCGCCCGGCCAGCGGGCTGTAAACCGAGTAGCTCGCCGCTGAATCGGCTGCTCACTTCGCCAACGCAGCTATTTCGTAGCTCGTTGAGTGCGCAAAGCCTGGAATGTCTGCTTTCGGCAACAAGCGGACACGCTCGCACCAAAAGGGGCGAAAGATCTATTTCTTCATTTCCTCGGCAAGGGCAGGAGCATCGGGACTTTCTCCTTATATTGCTTGTAGGCGTCGCCGTGATAGGTCACGAGGTCCCGTTCTTCAAGTTGCAGGGCAATGAGAATGTAAATTGTTGTCGCAACCGCAAACACCAGGTGCCCGAGAGTCATCCGTGGCGTCGCCCAGAAGGCGATGACGAAGCCGAGCATGATCGGATGACGCACCAGTTTATATAGCCCGATGGTCCTGAAACTCAGGTTCGAATATTTCTCGCTGCGCAGGTTGAGGTAGACCTGCCGCAGGCCGAACAGGTCAAAATGATTGATGAGGAAGGTTGAGGTCAGAACGATTAGCCAACCCAACCCGAAGAGCCCCCAGAGTGCAAGAGACCCCGCAGAATTCTCGACGTTCCAGATGACGCTTTGAAGGGGCCGCCACTCCCAGAACAGCAGCACCAGAGCAAGGCTCGACAGCAGAACGTAGGTGCTTCGCTCTACGGGCTCGGGTACGATTTTGGTCCACCAGCGCTTGAAACCCGGCCGCGCCATGACGCTGTGCTGAACTGCAAAAACGCCAAGCAGCGCGGCGTACACCAGCCGCTAAAAAACGACATCCCCCTCTTTACCATTGGCGATCGACTTCGTACCCGACAAATTTCCGACTAATCCTTTTGAATAAACAAAAACGACGAGGAACAGCAGATAGGCCGCAATTCCGTAGATCAGCGCAAGTGCCTTGAGCATTGGAATCCTCCCCAGGTTATCCCGCGGAGCAGTCTACGCCTCGACCGACCCCTTTGGGTCGTTTCCAGTCACCCATGCGCCAATGC
>JANMXB010000087.1:0-7381 GCA_031380765.1 Pseudomonadota bacterium
GGTTCACCGCCTCGCGCTTGAGGCTTTCGATTTCCTCGTTTTTGCGCTTGATATGGAGCGACAGCAGGATCTGGCGAAACTCGGGTTCGGCCGATTCCTCGTTGGGTCCATGCTCCAGCATTGCCGCCTGGGCGCGATGAACCACCGCCTCCTGACCGGAACCCTGCATGCGTTCGACAAGCATTGCTTCGCTTGGTGCCTCCTCGACCTCCAGCCACCCCGCGATGGTGCGCAAGGCCGCGGTTTCGGCCAGGCGCTCATCCAGTAGTTCCAGGTCGAGGCTGGCGGCGAGGGACGGTTTGGCCAGTACGCACCGCAACAGATTCTGCTCCTGCGACGTGATGAGCGGCGCAGCCGCCCGCGCAGGTGCCGGGCGCCGATAGGAGCGTTCGCCGGCCGTGCGAATTTCCAGGAGCGCCTCGGCTTCGCCCTGGGACACCTTTGCCATCGCGGCGACTTCCTTGAGCAGTTGGAGCTTGAGCCCCGCAGCGGTGATCTTCTGCACGTGCGGCTTGGCCTCGGTGAGAAATTTGGAGCGGCCTTCGGCCGTTTCCAGGTCCGCGCCGGCGCGCAATTCCCCAAGCAGAAAACCCGACAGGGTCTGCGCTTCGCGGGCAAGTTTCTCGAAGGCCTCCTGGCCGTGCTTGCGGACGAAGCTGTCCGGATCGTCTTCGGCCGGAAGGAAAAGGAAGCGCATCGGCTTGTGATCGACTGCGAGCGGCAGGCTCACTTCGAGCGCCCGCCATGCCGCCTTGCGTCCGGCACTGTCGCCATCGAAGCAAAACACTATCTCGTCGGCCAGCCGCAGCAGCTTGGTGACGTGCACGGGCGTTGTCGCGGTGCCAAGGGTCGCCACCGCGTAGCCGACGCCGAACTGCGCGAGCGCTACGACGTCCATGTAACCTTCTACGACCAGCACCCGCCCGGCGGTGCGGATCGCGTCGCGCGCCTGCGTGAGCCCGTACAGCTCGCGCCCTTTTTCGAACAATGCGGTTTCCGGGGAGTTGAGGTACTTCGGCTCGCCCTCGCCCAGGACGCGCCCGCCAAATCCGATGACCGAACCGCGCTGGCTGAAGATCGGAAACATCACCCGATCGCGAAAACGGTCGTAGCGCCGGCCTTCGTCGCTGTCGATGACCAGGCCGGTTTCGGCGAGGCCCTTGTCCTGGTACTCGGGGAAAACCGCTTTCAATCCCTGCCAGTCGTCGGGCGCATAGCCAATGCGGAATCGCGCGGCAATCTCACCGGTCAGCCCGCGACCCTTGAGGTAGGTGACAGCCTTGGGGGACTCCTTGAGCTGCGCGCGGTAAAACTCCATCGCGCTTTCCATGACCGCGTAGAGGTCCGTTGCGCGCTCGCGGCGCTCGATTTCCTGCGGTGTGCGGGGGGCCTCCGGCACAGTCATCCCGGCGCTCGCGGCCAGATCCTTCACCGCATCGACATAGCCCATGCTCGCATAAGCCATCATGAAACCGATCGCGTTGCCGTGCGCGCCGCAGCCGAAGCAGTGATAGAACTGCTTGGCCGGACTCACCGTAAACGAAGGTGACTTCTCGGTGTGGAACGGGCACAGGCCCTGATAGTTCGCGCCCCCCTTCTTCAGCTGCACGTAGCGCGACACGACGTCGACGATGTCGACGCGATTCAGGAGATCCTGCTTGAATGAGTCGGGAATCATGGGGCAGACCCCATTTTTCCACGGAAAAACGGGGTCTGTCCCTGAATTTATTCAATCTAGCCGCTGAGCTTCGACTTCACCAGCGCCGAGACCTTGCCCATGTCCGCCCGCCCCGCGAGCTTGGGCTTCAGGATCGCCATTACCTTGCCCATGCCCGGCATGGCCTTGGCGCCGGTCTCGGCGAGCGCCGCATCGATCGCGGCCGCGACGTCGGCTTCGCTCATCGGCTGCGGCAGGTAGGCCGACAGCACACCGACCTCGAATTTCTCCGCATCCGCGAGGTCCGCGCGACCGCCCTTTTCGTACTGGACGATCGATTCGCGGCGCTGCTTGATCATCTTCTCGATGATGCCCGTCACGTCGGCGTCGGTGAGCTCGATCCGCTCGTCGACTTCGCGCTGCTTCATCGCCGAGAGCAAGAGGCGGATCGCCGACAGGCGCGCGGCCTCTTTCGCTCGCATCGCGGCCTTCATGTCTTCGGTAATGCGTGCCTTGAGTGTCATTTCTTGCCTCGCAAATGAAAAAGCCGCGATTGGGGACTTCGCGTCCCGCGATCGCGGCTGCGTGGAGGAGCGGACCTCTAGTACATCTTTTTCGGCAGCATCTGGCTGCGCAGGCGCTTGTGATGGCGCTTCACCGCGGCGGCAAGCTTGCGCTTTCTCTCGGCGGTGGGTTTTTCGTAGAACTCCCGGGCGCGAAGCTCGGTGAGCATTCCGGTTTTCTCGATCGTGCGCTTGAAACGGCGCATGGCCACTTCGAACGGTTCGTTTTCCTTGAGTCGTATAGTCGGCATAACCCCTCGTGAATGCTTTGCGGCCTTGGCGAAAGGCGCGGATTTTAACGGCAAAGTACGCATCCGCGCCAGCTTTACTCGGGGGATCTCCGGCATGCGCTGGACAGGCGAGGTCGCCCTGAATCACACTGCGTCCACCGGTGGCGAATACAACCCTTTTAAATCAAGTAGATGCTTATCCTCGGCATTGAGTCTTCCTGTGATGAGACCGGACTCGCCCTGTACGACAGTTCAGGCGGTTTGCTCTCGCACGCATTGCACTCCCAAGTGGCGATGCACCAGGAATACGGCGGCGTGGTTCCTGAACTTGCGTCGCGCGACCATATCCGGCGGGTGATTCCGCTTGCCCGCGAGGTGTTGGGACGCGCCGGCCGCAAGACGGAGGACGTGGACGCGGTTGCCTACACGGAAGGGCCGGGGCTGGCGGGAGCATTGCTCGTGGGCGCGGCGTTCGCCAAGAGCCTCGCCTTTGCCCTCGGCGTCCCCGCGATCGGGATTCATCACCTCGAAGGCCACCTGTTGTCGCCTCTCCTTTCGAAAAATGCGCCGGCTTTCCCGTTCGTCGCGCTGCTCGTTTCCGGCGGACATACCCAGCTCATGCGCGTCACGGGCGTTGGCGACTACGAGCTGCTCGGCGAAACGCAGGACGACGCCGCCGGCGAAGCTTTCGACAAGACGGCGAAGCTGCTTGGCCTGGACTACCCCGGTGGCCCAGGGTTGTCGAAACTCGCCGAAGCGGGCCGCCCCGGACGCTTCAAGCTGCCTCGCCCGATGATCGGGTCGAACGATCTGGAATTCAGTTTCAGCGGATTGAAGACCGCGGTGATGATGCTGGTGCGCAGCCAGCCTGCGGACGACGCAACCCGTGCGGATATCGCGCGCTCATTTCAGGAGGCGATCGTCGAGGTGCTGGTCGCCAAAGCCATCGCCGCGCTGCGCAAGACGAACCTCGATCGCCTGGTGGTTGCGGGCGGCGTAGGCGCCAACAGGCAACTGCGTGCCGGCCTGGACGCGGCAACCAAGCGTGAAGGCTTCGAAGTGTTCTACCCCGAGCTCGAGCTTTGCACCGATAACGGCGCGATGATTGCTTTCGCCGCTGCCCTGCGCAGTAAAGATGGCCTGCCCCCGGTGGACGCCACGTTCAGCGTGCGGCCCCGCTGGGAGCTCGCGACGACCGGCTAGGTTTTTTTCGCACCGATGCGCGGCTCGGTGCCCGCGAACAGGCGCTCGATATTTGCGCGATGACGGAACATCAGCAATAAAGCCATCGGGATCGTCGCCCACATCACCGGTTGGACGCCGAAAAGCCAGAAAGCGAAGCACGGCGCAAATAGCGCGGCAACGAGCGCGGCAAGCGATGAGATGCGGAAGAACACCGCGATGATCAGCCAGGTCGCAAGTGTGCCCGCGCCGAGCCACAGGTCATCGCCAAGCAGAACGCCGGCCGCGGTGGCCACGCCCTTGCCGCCCTGGAAGCGATGAAAGACCGGAAACAGATGGCCGACGAATGCGGCGAGCCCGGCGAGCGGCACCACGAGGCTCGTCGCTATGTCTTCGCCCGTAATCGCTTTCGCGATCAGCACGGCGGCGAAACCCTTGCCTGCGTCTCCCGCGAGGGTGAGCGCGGCCGCGGCCTTGTTGCCGGTGCGCAACACGTTGGTCGCGCCGGGACTCTTCGATCCGTAGGAGTGAGGGTCGGGCAGGGAGAACAGGCGGCTGACGACGACTGCGAAAGACACCGAGCCGATGAGATACGCGCCGGCCGTAACGACTACTGCGATCAGGACTTCGTTCATGGTGGGGGCATTTTACCTGCCGGCCGGTAGTCCGCCCCACGTTGCGCGCCCTATAATGCCGCGATCATGGATCACATCTTCATCCGCGATTTCCGCCTCGAGACGCTGATCGGTTTCCACAAGAGGGAGCGCATCGTGCCGCAGACGCTGCGCCTGGATCTGGAGATCGGCATTGCCAATACCGCCGTGTTCGAAAGCGACAAAGTGACCGACTGCCTCGACTACGAGAAAGTCACGATCCGCATCCGCGAGCTTGTGGCCGGTACGCATTTCAACCTGATCGAGACCCTGGCCGAGCGCATCGCGCGCATCGTCCTCGACGAATTCGGCGCCGCTTCGGTGAAGGTCAGCGCCGCAAAACTCGGGATCCTCAAAAACACCGGGCTGGTCGGCGTCCAGATAGACAGGGTCAGGAGAGGGGGATAACTCCCCCCCAGACTCCCCGCGCTCCTTAGTCCTCCAGCCGGCGTTTCGCTGTGGCCGGGCTTCTTCATCCGCGCGGATGATGGATCGCATGCAGCTTCTTCAGGCGCTCCCTGGCCACGTGCGTGTAGATCTGGGTGGTTGAAATATCGGCGTGGCCCAGCAACATCTGCACCACACGCAGGTCGGCCCCGTGATTGATCAGGTGCGTCGCAAAAGCATGCCGCAGCACATGCGGCGACAGCGCCTTTCCGGGAACCGCCTTTACCCCGTGGCGCTTGATGAGGTGCCAGAAAGCCTGCCGGGTCATGCCGGCGCCGCGCTCGGTGACGAACAGCGCGTCGCTTGGCTTTTTTCTCTTCAACAGCCCCGGGCGCGCATCGTCGAGATAGCGCTTCACCCAGTCGACCGCCTCTTCTCCGAGGGGAACGAGGCGTTCCTTGGCCCCCTTGCCCATGATGCGCACCACGCCCGCATCGAGATTGGCCTCGAAGGTTTTCATGCCGACCAGCTCGGACACGCGCAGGCCGGAGGCGTACAGGACCTCCAGCATGGCGCGATCGCGCAAGCCCAGCGGCGTCTTGACTTCGGGCGCTGCGAGCAGTGCTTCCACATCCGCTTCGGTCAGCGTTTTTGGAAACCGCGGCACGCGCTTGGGCGAATCGAGCTTGAGCGTGGGATCCGTCCCGACCTGCCTTTCGCGCAGGCAATACTGGTAGAACCGCTTGAGCGTCGAAAGCATGCGCGCGTCCGACGAGGCGCGATGCATCGCGCCGGCGCTTGCGTGCCGCGACGCGAAGAAGCCGTACAGGTCCGCCGCCTCGGCTTCGAGCAGCGATTTCTTCACCGCTGTGCGCAACCAGCCGGCGAGCATCTTCAAGTCGCGGCGATAGGACTCGAGCGTGTTTTTCGACAGGCCGTCTTCGAGCCAGAGCGCGTCGCAAAACGCATCCACCGGAACGGCCGCGGCGGCGGCTAGCGCGTCCCGGGCCACAGCTCTGCGCTCTCGTACATCTGCAGGTTGCCTTCGTGCTTGAGCAGCCACTTCTTGGCTTCCATGAGGTAACCGTCAACATGGTGGGAAAAGCCTCCGAGGCCGTCGGCCGCCACCACGCGATGGCAAGGCACGACGATCGGAAAAGGATTGTCGCCGCAGGCCTGGCCCACCGCGCGGGCCTCGGCCCCGATGCGCCGGGCCAAGTCGCCATACGTACGCGTGCGCCCGCGGGGAATCTCGCTGATCTGCCGCCAGACATCGCGCTGAAACTGGGTGCCTGGCGCGTTGAGCGGCAAGTCGAATGAAGCATCCGGATCGTTGCGGTAGCGCTCGATCTGGGCCACCGCGCGCTGCGCCAGCGCACCCTCCGGCGCGAGGAGCGGGGTCTCGGGCGGGAGGTAGGCAATACCAATGAGCCCGTCGCCTTCAACCCGGATGCCGACACGCATTTTCGGGAATTCGATCACGGCGGCGTAGATGCTCATGCGGCCAGCCCTTCGATCTTCGCCAGCAGATCGTCGGGCACCTCGATGCCGGCGGCCAGCGTTTTTTCCGAAGCGAACCGCTTTGTTCCGGGCAGGCGAACTCCGGGGTCGGCCAGCATCGCCGCGATGATCGTCTCGACACGCTCGAAGTATCTTTCGCGCCCGGCCAGTGCGCCAGGATCAACCGCCAGAAACAGTTGCCCGATGCGCGGCTTGTTGCCCTGCTCGGAAAAGAACGAGTCGGCCTCGCGGCCGAAGGCCGAGCCGGTGAGCGCGGAACAGAACAGCTCGAACATCAGCGCAAGCATCGCCCCTTTCGCCCCGCCGATGGGATAGAGGCTGCCGTCGTCGAGCGCCGCCTTCGGGTCGGTGGTGGGCTTGCCCTGCCGGTCCATCGCCCAGCCTGCGGGGATCGATTCGCCCCTTTGCATCGCGAGCATGATCTTGCCGCGCACGACCGTCGACAGCGCCAGATCGATCACCAGCGGGTCGGCATCCTTGCGCGGAAACACGGCGGCCACGGGATTGGTGCCGAACAGCGCCCGCGTGCCGCCCCACGCGGGAATTGCCGCCGGGGAGTTGGTAAATGCGACGCCCACCAGCCCGGCGCGCGCCACATCGAGCAGATGGATGCCGAGCACGCCCATATGCGCGCTGTTGGTGATGCCGGCCAGGCCAATGCCGTTCGCCTTCGCGCGCGCGATCGCCTCTTCGATCGCAAGCGCGCACGACTCGTAAGGCAGCGCATCCCCGTTGTCGACCAGGCACACGGCGTTTGCTTCTGAAGCGATGCGCGGTGAAGCTTTCCCGTCCGCGCGTCCGGTTCGAAGCATCGAGACGTAAAACGGAACCCGCGATACCCCGTGGCTCGGCAACCCCTGTTCCTCGGCGCGGATGAGGTGGCGCGCGGCGGCCTCGGCCATCGACGCGTGGGCTCCGGCGCGCTCGAGCGCCCGGGCGGCAAGCCCACGCAGTTCGGCGGAGGTTTTCCTCATGGCGGAATTCTAACCGCGGCGGCGCGAACGGCGGCTAGAATAACCACTGCCACAACCGATTCCAGGAGGAAATGCAGATGGGCAAGATGATCGAACTCAGCGCCGCCGACGGACACAAGCTTGCAGCCTATCGCGCGGAACCCGCGGGCAAGCCGCGCGGTGGCGTCGTCGTGATCCAGGAGATCTTCGGCGTCAACAGCCATATCAAGTCGGT
>JANMXB010000091.1:0-6041 GCA_031380765.1 Pseudomonadota bacterium
GCACGATCTGCATCGCCGAGGCACCGGTGCCGATAATCGCCACGTGTTTTCCGTCGAGCTCGAGATCGTCCGGCCACGAGGCCGAGTGAAAGAGCGGCCCGGCGAAAGAGTCCGCACCCTTGACTGATGGGACCGAGGGTCGCTCGAAGTGACCCGTGGCGGCGACCAGCACTTTCGCCCGGACCTGCGAGGTTCCCTGCGCGGTACGTAACTCGACGGTCCAGCGATGGTCTGTCTCGCTCCAAGCCGCACCCGTCACCTCGCAGCCGAAGCGGATGTTCCGGCGCACGCCGGAATCGGTGGCGAAGCGCTCCACATAGGCCTGCAACTCGTCGCGCGGAGAAAAGTAGTGCTTCCAGCCGTGGTTCGGCGCAAACGAGTACGAGTAGAAGTGGTTCGGCGTATCTACACCGCAGCCGGGATAGCGGTTCTCGTACCACGTGCCGCCGACCTCGGGATTGCGTTCGACGATTGTGTACGGCACGCTGAGCTTGCCAAGTTTGTGGCCCAGCGCCAGTCCCGACAGACCTGCGCCGACGATGAGCACGTCCGTTCCCGCCAGCCGGTTCGCATCCGGCGGCTCTCGCCAGACCGGGTCTCCGGAGGCGAAGCCCATGTCCTCGCGCATCATCGGGAGGTACTCGGGCGGTACCGGCTCGCCGAGGCAAACGCTCATCATGCGCAGGAGCAACTCGTCCCCGGGATCTTCGATTGGCGGCGCGCCCACGCCGCGAGCGAGCAATGCGATCATCGCCTCGCGGATCTCCGCCTGCACTTCCGGCGGATATCCCGCCTGCGGATCGGCCACCAGGCGCACGTCGCGCACCGGACGGTACGGCGGCTCGAGCCAGCGCAACTCGCCCGTGAGGTGGACCAGACACATCACCAGCACGCGCAGGTCCGCATCGGCGATTGCCGCGCGCAATGCGGCGGGATCCGGTCTGGCCACGGTAGCGACCACCTCCAGGATCAACCCAAGGCGGCCCGCAACCGCTGATGAAAATGGATCAGTGCCGGCTCGTTGCGCCCGTAGACCACTTCCGCCTGCAATCCGCTCATGAAGCCGCGCTGCATGCGCTCGCCGAGGGCGAAGTCCTCGTCGAGCACGGTCTTGATGGCGAGGTCGTAGTTCTTCTTCCAGTAGGCGCGCGCCTTGTCGGTCGTTGCAGGCTCCGGCGAGTACAGCGCGAACTCGATCACACTGCGGTCCGGCGTCTCGCCCGGCAGCATGCGCCAGGTCTCGAGATGGTCGGACTGGAAAATGAGGACCGTATTGGGGAACAACCGGTAGACCGCGATGATGTGAGGCAGCACCTCCCACTGCGCATCCGGCTTGCCGTCCCACTCCGACGAGGTATGGCGCGCGAACGTGAGCCGTCCATGGTCGCCATGCGCCTCGAACGCGCCGAGGTTGCCGCGGATCAGCGGGGCGACGGTCGTGCGGTGCAGGGCGGGCAGGTGGTAGGCCTCGAGGAAAGTGTCGATGCCGAATTTCCAGTTGATCGCCGGCCGCATCGTCTCCGAGGCGAAAAAGCTGTAGCCGCCGAACCCGTAGTCCGCGAGCTCGTCGCCCAGGCCGCTGAGGTGCGCGTCCACGTCGATCGCGGCCGGCCCGCCGGGGGAGAGCTTTACGAAGACCATCCCGTGCTTCTCCCCGATCGGCAGCGGCAGGAGGCCATGGGTGCCCTTGTCGAGTCCGGTAAACGAATCCTCGTGCGGGATCCCCGAGAGCTTTCCGTCCAGGCCATAGGTCCAGCCGTGATACGGGCAGGAGAAAGAACGCGCCTTGCCGCAGCCGCTGGCCACCGGCGCGCCGCGATGGCGGCAGATGTTGGCGAACGCGCGCAGTTTTGCTTCGCGGTCGCGCACGAGCAGGACCGGGACGCCTGCGATCTCTTCGGAGAGATAGTCGCCCGGTTCGGGCAGGCGGCAGCCCATGCCCATGAACAGCGGCTGGCCGCGGAAGAGGCGCTCGTGCTCGAGCCGCGCGCGCGCCGGGTCGCTGTAGGCCGCGACCGGATTGCGGAACACTTCGGGCGCAAGCGCAGTCGATCCGTTTTTGACGTGCGCCTGGATCTCTCGGGCGAGTTCGAGTTGGGTCTCGCGTTTCATGCGGCAGGATATTCTCCGGGCGCGAGAGACGTCAATGGTGCGCGGTCGATTCCGCGCGCGCGCGGGCTGCGCTATAGTAATCGGAGGAGGAGGCGAGCCATGCTTCTGAAAGACAAAGTTGCGGTTGTCACCGGCGACGGCGGCACGGTGTTCGTTTGACTGCGCCATTGACTGCGCCTTTCACCGCGCTTTTGATCGCGCCCGATTCCCCGGTCTGCCTGATCACCGGCGGTGCGAGCGGGATAGGCGCGGCGTGCGTGGAGGCTTTCGCGGCGGCCGGCTATCGCGTTGCTTTCGGTGACATCCAGACTGCGAAAGGCGAAGCCCTCGCGCAGAGGATCGGCGATGGTGCGCTCTTCACGCGCCTCGATGTCGCCAGCGAAGACGATTTCGCGTCCGCCGCGAACGCCGTCCTCGAGCGCTGGGGGCGCCTGGACTGCGTGGTGAACAACGCCGCGATCGCCGGCGTGCTGGGGCCGATTGCGCAGATTCCGCTCGACGAGTACGACCACGCATGCAGCATCATTCAGCGCAGTGTTTTCCTCGGCATGCGCGAGGCCGCACGCGCCATGCAACCGCGCGGCCGGGGTTCGATCGTCAACATCGCGAGTATTTCCGGGCTCGCCGGCGGTTACGGTCCGCATGTATACAGCGCGTGCAAGGCGGCCGTCATCGCGCTGACGAAATCCGTGGCGCTGGAACTCGCCGAGTCGGGAATCCGGGTCAACGCCGTCTGCCCTGGCAACGTCGAGACGCCGATCCATACCGGCGTCACCGACGGGCGCTGGACAAAGCGCATGGCGAAGATTCGGCCGGCGCGCCGCGACGACCAGGCCATGGACCGGATGGGCCAACCCGGGGAGATCGCGGCTGCGGTGCTGTGGTTGGCGAGTGACGCGGCGAGTTACGTCACCGGCCACGCGCTCACCGTCGATGGCGGGCTGACTGCGGGACTGCCATGGAGAAAGCAGCCCGCTTTCCTGCATGAATTTCACCCTGCCATGAAGAGGTGACCGGATGCGATTCGGGGTCTTCTACGAGATGCAGCTTCCAAAGCCGTGGCAGCCGGACGACGAGCGGCGCCTGTTCCACGAGGCTCTGGACCAGGTCGTGCTGGCCGACCGCCTCGGTTACGACTATGCATGGGAGGTCGAGCACCACTTCCTCGACGAGTACTCCCATTCCTCGGCGCCTGAAGTGTTCCTTGCCGCAGCCGCGGCGCGCACGCGGCGGATCCGCCTGGGCCACGGCATCCGGCAGGTGATCCCGAACTACAACCATCCCGCGCGCACCGCGGAGGCGCTCGCCACCCTCGACCTGATCTCGGATGGACGCGTCGACTTCGGCATCGGCGAGGGTGCCACGCGCCTCGAGCTCGGCGGGTTCGGCATCAAGGCCAAGGAAAAGCGCGCAATGGCCTTGGAGGCCGCCGAGCAAATCGCGAACATGATGGCGCTCGAGCCCTACCCGGGTTTCGAGGGCCGGTTCTTCTCGATGCCCTGCCGCAACGTGCTCCCGAAGCCCGTGCAGAAGCCGCACCCGCCGATGTGGATGGCGTGCACCAACCGCGACACGATCAAGGTCGCGGCCTCTATCGGCGTGGGCGCGCTCGCCTTCTCATTCCTCAATCCCGAAGAGGCGCGCCACTGGGCGGAGATCTATTACGGCATCATCAAATCGGAGGCCTGCGTGCCGATCGGGCGCGCGGTGAACGCCAACATCGCGATGGTGTCCTCGTTCTCGATCCATCGGATGCGCTCGGAGGCGATCCGGCGCGGGCACGAGGGCTTCGAGTTCTTCGGCTTCGCGATGAACGCGCTGGTCGCGCGCGACACGGTTCCGGGCCGCACCGACCTGTGGGGCGAGTACCTCGCGCGGCGCGGCAACCGCACCGAGGAAATCGTCGCCAATACCGCGGTCGGTCCGCAGAGCTCCGGCATAGGAACGCCGGAGGACATGCGCGGGCACCTCGCGGGCTTCCAGGCCGCGGGCGTCGACCAGGTGATCTTCCTGCAGCAGGCGGGCCGCAACCGCCACGAGCACATCTGCGAATCTCTGGAGCTTTTCGCCGCCGAGGTGATGCCGGGCTTCAGCGCCGAAGTCGTCTCACGCGAAGGGAAAAAGCGCGCCGAACTCGCGCCCTGGATCGAGGCCGCGCTTGCCCGCAAGAAATGGATGCAGCCGCTGGGGCCCGGCGACGTGCCGGTGGTGCGGGCGTCGGTGGCGCGGGCCCAGTTCAACCAGACGCGCGAAAGCGGCGGCGGGCCCGGTTAGTCGAGCTTGATATTCAGCGAGCGGATGAACGGCAGCATGCGCTTGCCCTCGGCATCGAGGTAGGCGGCGAACTGCTGCGGCGTGTTCGCGACGATCTCCAGGCCGAGATCGGTAAGCTTCTTGCTCACTTCCGGGTCGCGGATTGCGCGGACGGCTTCGGCATTGAGCTTCGCGACGACCTCCGGCGGGGTCTTCGCCGGCGCGACCAGACCGACGATCGGCGCGAAATCGAGATCCGGGTAGCCGAGCTCGGCTATCGAGGGCACGTTCGGCGTCACCGCAAGGCGCTTGCTGGTGAAAGACGCGAGCGCGCGCAACTTGCCGCTGCGCACGTGCGGCAGAACCACCACCGTGTCGATCACCGCGACCTGCATTTGCCCGGCCAGCATGTCCTGCACCACCGGGCCGATGCCCTTGAAGCTCACGTCGACGATGTCGAGGCCCGCGCGCGCCTTGAGCATCTCCATCGCAAGGTGGTGCGCGATGCCCTTGCCGGGGGAGGCGTAGTTGAGCTTGCCGGGCTGCTTCTTCACCACCTCGATGAATGTCTTGAAGTCGCCCGCCGGGAACGAGGGGTGGACCACCAGCAGCAAAGGCGCGGTGATGATGTTGGTGACCGGCGCGAAATCCCTCGCCGGGTCGTAGTTGAGCTTGCTATACAGGGCCGCGTTGTAGACGAGCGCGCCATTCTCCGCCCCGAACACGGTGTAGCCGTCGGGCGGTGCCGAAGCCACATATTGCGCGGCGATCATCGAGCTCGCGCCCGGGCGGTTTTCCACCACGATCGGCTGGCCGATGTTCTGCGCCATTTTGGCCGTCACGATGCGCGCCACGCCGTCGGCGCCGCCGCCGGGCGGGAAACCCACGACCCAGGTGATCGGCTTGGATGGGAAGGGCTGCGCAACGGCAGGCGTCAGCGCGAGGCCGGATGCGAAGGCGAGCGCGATGGATAAGACGTGGCGTGTTTTCATGGTCTCCTCTTATTTTGGTTGCGTACCGGCGAATCCTAGCCGCACCGAGAGCTCCCGTGCGGCCCGTTCCACAGCTTTCGTCGTGCGGCTCTCCAATCCGGTGTCGATGACGCCTTCGATGCCCACCGCGGTCAGCGCGGCCTGGATGCCGCCGCCGAAGCCGAACACCGGCGCGGCAATGCCGCCAACGCCTTGTTGCAGCTCGCCCTCGATGCGCGACACGCCCTGCTCACGAATGTCCTCGAGCAGGGCGGGCAAGCGTGTGCGCAGCCTGGGCAGCCGGCCAAGTTCGTCTTCGAGCAGCGGGGCGCAAACCGATTCTGGCAGGTAGGCCGCAAAAAGCCGACCGGTCGCCGAATTGGCCAGCGGCATGACCCACCCGGCCCGTACGTTGGTGGCCACGGGCCGGCTCGACTCCTCCCAGCGCACGACGACCGGCCCCTTGTTGCCCCAAACCGAAAGCATGACCGTTTCGTCGATCTCGGCGCGCAGCTGCGCAACCGCCTCGCCGCCCGCGCCCGGAAGCCGCCCGCCAAGGCGCACCGCTACCTCGTGAGCTTGATCAGGGCCGGGATGGCTGAGCAGGATGCGGAAAGTGGGCGCTATCGTTTGGGGCCGCTGGCGCTCGAGCTGGGGCTGGGCGCGCTGCGCGGACTGGACCTCCTGAGGCTCGGCGGCGAGGCG
>JANMXB010000145.1:0-5900 GCA_031380765.1 Pseudomonadota bacterium
GCCCGGCCCAGCGGTGGCATCCAGCAGCGCGGCGCAATCGCGCACGCTCAGCGTCACGGCGTGCTCGGCGGCGAGACCCGCCAACGCCTCGCCGGCGTACGGCGCCAGCGTATTGCGGCCCCGCGTGGGCTTGAGGCCGACCAGCCCGCAACACGCGGCCGGCGCGCGGATCGATCCGAACCCGTCGGTGCCGTGCGCCATCGGCACGATGCGCGCGCCGGTTGCCGCGGCTGCGCCGCCGCTAGAACCGCCGGAGATGCGCGTGAGATCCCACGGATTCTTCGTGGGCCCGGTCAGTTGCGGCTCACAGGTCAGGCTCAGGCCCAGCTCGCAAGTGTTGGTGCGGCCGAAGATGACGAGGCCCGCGCGCTTGAGCCGCGCCACGTGCTCGCTGTCGGCGGTCGCGGGCGGGCTGTCGGCGAAGAAGCGCGAGGTGCGCGTCATGCGCACGCCTGCCACCGATGCAGTGAGATCCTTCAACAGGAACGGCACGCCTTCGAAGGGCCCGGCCGGAATGCCGTCCGCGATCGCTTTTCGGGCGTAGTCCTCGAGCGGCATCGTGACGGCGTTGATGGAGGGATTGCGGGCCGCCGTGCGGGCCAGCGCCGCTTCGAGCAACTCCGCCGCGCTGACCTCGCGCCGGCGCACCAGCGCCGCGAGTCCCAGCGCATCGTACTGCTCGTATTCAGCCAACCTGCTCAATCCATCCCTCCGTCAATACGCGAAATCGCCGAGGAAGATGCGCTTCACCTCGGCCGACCCGAGCAGCTCCTTTGAGGCCCCGTGCAGGATCGTGCGTCCGGATTCGAGGATGTAGCCGCGGTCCGCGAGGCCGAGCGCGAGCTCGACATTCTGCTCGATGAAGACGACGCTGATACCCTGCTCGTCGCGCACGCGCTTTATGAGCTTGCCGATCTTTTCCACCATCATCGGTGCGAGGCCGAGGAAAGGCTCGTCCACCATGAGGAGCTTGGGCCGCGCCATGAGGCCGCGCGCGATCGCCACCATCTGCTGCTCCCCGCCGGAGAGGGTGTTCGCAAGCTGCGAGCGGCGGGCCTTGAGCAGCGGGAACAATGCCTCTACGCGCGCGAGCGTTTCGTCGCGTACCGCGCGGGCGCGCGGGTTGTGCGCGCCAAGAAGCACGTTGTCCTCGACCGTCAGAAAAGGGAACAGCCGCCGCCGCTCGAGCACATGCGCGATGCCCTCGCCCACCGTGCGGTGCGCGGGCAAGGCGTCGATGCGCTTGCCCTCGAACGTCACTCTGCCGGCCACGGGCTTGTTGAGCCCGGAGATGGTGTTCATGAGCGTGGACTTGCCCGCGCCGTTGGGCCCGAGCAGGGCCACGATTTCGCCGGCATGCACGCTCAGTTCGGCCTGCCAGAGCACCTGGAAATCGCCATACGCGACGTCCAGCCCCTCCACCAGCAGCTGCGGCTCGGCCGTCATCCGCTCGGCCGTCATGCGACGTACGCCTGGCCGAGATAGGCCTCCACGACCTTGCGGTCGCGCGCCACTTCCTGCGGCGGCCCGTCGGCGATGACTTCGCCGAGATAAAGGGCCACGATACGCTGCGCGACCGCGGTGATGACGCGCATGTTGTGCTCGATCACGAGCAGCGTGAGTCCGCGGCCATGCAGTTCCTTCACCAACTGCACCAGGCCGGGAATGGTGCGCTGGTCCACGCCGCCGGTGACTTCGTCCAGCAGCAGCACGCGCGGCTCGGTGGCGAGCGCGCGCGCCAGCTCCAGGCGCTTCCTCTGGCCGGTCGATAGCGTGCGGGCATGCGCATCGACTTTCTCCGAAAGGCCGACTCTCGACAGCCACTCGCGCGCCTGCTCGCGGGCGTGCTTCACGTCCTTGGTGCGCGTGAGGGCGCCGACCATGACGTTCTCGAGCACGGTCATGCCCTGGAAAGGCCGCAGCTTCTGGAAAGTGCGCGCGATCCCGCGGCGGCAGACGACGTCGGGCGAGAGGCCGGTGATGCGCGCGCCGTCGAGCATGACCTCGCCCTCGTCAGGCGTATAGAAGCCGCTGATGCATTCGAACAGCGTCGACTTGCCCGCGCCATTGGGGCCGATGATGCCGACCAACTCGCCGGGCGCGACCTCGAACGAGATGCCCTTGTTTGCGGTGACCCCGCCGAAGCGCTTGGTGACGCCCCGAATTGAAAGCAAGCTCATGTCGAGAGCAGGCTCATGCGGCCTTGGCCGAGCGCCGGTGCAGCCACTCGCCGATCGAGCCCACGAGCCCGCGCGGTGCGAAGCGCACCATGACGATGAGCGCGATGCCGTAGACGATGAGATACGTCCCGACGAACTGCGCGCCGATCCCGCCGAACTGCGCGCGCAGCGATGTTTCCACCGTGGTGACCAGCGCGGCGCCGATGAACGGCCCCAGCGCCGTGCCCAGGCCGCCGATGATCGCCGCCAGCGCAAACTTGACCGAGATATCCACGGAGAACACATAAGCCGGGTCGACAAAGCCGATGTACTGCGCCCAGAACCCACCGCAGACCGAAGTGAAGGCGGCGCTCACGGCGATTGCCGCAACCTTGAGGCGCCGGGCCGGCACGCCGAGCGAGCGCGCGGCGTCTTCATCCTCGCGCACCGCAGCCAGTTGGAACCCGCGGCGGGAACGTTCGAGGTACACCTGCACGAGGAAAACCAGCACCGCCAGCGTCAGCACTATCCACACCCACACGCTCTTGTCAGCGATCCCAAGGCTCCAGAATCCCGGACGAAACGGCACCGGGATGCCCTCGGACCCGGACGTAAACGCTTTCAACCGGCTGGCCGCGATCAGCAGCACTTGCGAGAGCGCGATGGTGGCGATCACGAAATACGGGCCGCGCAGCCGGTTGGAGAGAAAGCCGATCACGAGGCCGGTCAGCATGGCGATGGCGGCGCCGATCACGAGGCCGATCCATGGCGAGATGCCCCAGGTGGTGCTCGAAAGCGCAGCCGCGTACGCACCCAGTCCGAAGAAAGCGGAATGGCCGAGCGACACCTGCCCGGCATAACCCCCGGCGATATTCCAGGCTGCGGCGGCTGCGCCCCAGACGAGGATCAGCACGAGGCCGTCCAGCAGGAACGCATCGCGGATCACGAGCGGTGCGAGGCCCGCGATCGCGAAGAACACGACGGCCGGGAGGTAACGCTTCATGTGCCCCGCTTCACGTTCCCAAGGCCTCGGCGCCGCGCTGCCCGAACAACCCGGCCGGCCGCACCACGAGCACGAGGATGAAGAGCACGAGGTAGAGCACTTCCTTCCACGCGGTGCCGATGGTGTAGGAGCCGATCACTTCGACCGCCGCGATGATGAGCGCCGCGATCAGCGCGCCGACCATGTCGCCCAGCCCGCCGAGCACGACCGCGATATACGCGATCAGCACGAACTGCAGGCCGGCGGTCGGGTAGACCGGATAGATCGGCGCGAGCAGCACGCCCGCCGCACCGACGCACACGATGCCGACCGCCCAGGTCAGCGCATAGATGCGGCCGGTGTCGATGCCCATGAGCGAGGCGGCCTGCGGGTCCTGCGCGGTCGCGCGCATGAGCTTGCCGGTGTACGACCAGCGCATGAAGGCGAAGAGCGCGGCCGTGGCGATGACCGCAATCACGAAGGCTGCCGTTTGCGCAAGGTTGAACACCGCGCCGCCCAGGCGCAGCACAGTCGAGTAGTAGTCGGTCCGGATGAACCGCGCGTCTGCGGAAAACAGCACCAGCGCGAGGTTCTGCAGCACGATCGAAAGCCCGACGGTGGTGAACACCTGCACGTTATGCGAGGCGTGGATCACCGGGCGCATGACCGCGCGATAGCTCACCCAGCCGACCGCGAAGAACAGCGGCAGCGAGACGAAGAGCGTGAGGTAGGGGTCGAAGTTGAGCAGCGTGAACGCCCAGAACGCCACGTACATCGCGATCATGAGGAACTCGCCGTGCGCAAAGTTGACCACGCGCATCACGCCGAAGATCAGCGTGAGGCCCACTGAGATGAGCGCATACAGGCCACCGAGCAGGATCGTTGAGACGATCAGCTGCGGCAGGACGTCCAAATCAGTTGGGACCGATGCGTTCCGGGCGCGCCGCCGCTACTGCCATTTGTGCTTCGATGGGCTTGGGGCTTACTTGCGCTGGTCCCAGGGACCGAGCGGTGTCCACTTGGCGCGGTTAGTGGTGAATTCCTCGGGCCACACGGTGACCAGCGACCCGTTCTGCCACTGCAGCATGTAGTGCTGCACGCGGTCGTTGGAGTTCTGCCCGCTCGGCTCGAACTTCACGCCCCAGCCGTTGAGCGCGGAGCCGACCGGCAGGTCGAGTTTCATGGCGGCAGCGTAAAACTTGTCCAGTTCGTCGGTCCTGGCCGCGTCCAGCACCAGCTTGAGCACCCACAGGCCGCCGGCGGCGAGCTGGTGGCCGCTCGTCGGCACGTCCGAGCCGGTCCTGGCCTTCATCGCCTCGCGGAAAGCGCGCTCGATCTTCTGCCCGTCGGGGAGGAACTTGTCGATGATCACGCCCGGGCCGGGCTCGGCCAGCACGAACGGGCCGTTGGCGTCGTTGCCGAAGGCCTTGCCGAAGCCGCCGTTGCCGTAGCCCGTGGCGCCGGCGTGCACGACCGCCTTGACCTGGAAGTTCTGCTCGCGCGCCTGGCGCCAGAAGAGGATCGCGTCCTGGTCGCGCGCGATGTGGTGGAGGATGTCCGGGTTCGCGGCCTTGAGCTTGAGGATCACCGGCGTGAGGTCGTTGGTGGTGAAGGTGTAGTACTCGGGGGCGCCGGTCTCCTGCATGCCGAATTCCTTCTTGGCGCGCTCGCGCGCGGCCTCGGTCACGCTCTGGCCGTACGAGGAATCTTCCGCGAGGTAGGCGATCTTGAGTTCGCTGGGCTTTTTGCCGAGCTTGGCCGCGAGGTATTTGGCGACGAACTCGATGTTGTACCAGCCAAAGCCGGTGCCATCGATCTCGGTCCTGAACACATTCTTGAGGCCGCGTTTCGCGAAAAGCGGGTCCACGCAGGACGTTTCCCAGTAGATGACATTCTGGCGCGACGCCGCCTCGGAGGCCGCGCCGCAGAGCGTGGAAGCAAACGTGCCCGTGATGATCTTGACGCCCTCGCGGGTGGCGAGGCGCGCGGCCTCGGACGCGGCGGCGGTCGGGTCGGTCGCGTCGCCGCTCACGAGGACGAGCTTCCTGCCCATCACGCCGCCGAAGCGGGTGTTGATGAGGTCGCGCATGACTTCGTAGCCTTCGAGGTGCAGCTTGCCCTGGACGGCGAGATTTCCCGTCAGCGGCTCGAGCACCCCGAGCTTGTATTCGCCCTGGAGCGCCTGGCTTTGGGCCGCGCCGGCGAGCGCGAGGGTGGCAAATGCGACGACTGCTGCGACGACAACCTTGGCTTTCTTCATGGTCCGACACCTCCCCGGGTGGTGCCGCCTGCACCTCATGAAACGAGGCGGCGCGATATCATCGAGAATAGCGACTATCAAAGGGCAGGGCAACACTGGTCGATCCAGCCGGGCTTGACCGATCCCCCGGTGACAATTAGCATGATGTATCCCATTTGTGATACACGAGGTTTCGGTGGCCGTCTCCCTCAGAATCCCGGACGACGTTAAGAAGCGAGTCGCAAAACTGGCCGAGGCACAGGACACGACGGCGCATGCCTTCATGGTTGAAGCAATCCGCGAGAAGCTCGAGGCCGACGAAACAAGGGCGGCGTTCCATGCCGAGGCGAGGCGCCGGCTTGCGGGCATGAAGAAAACGGGCCAGGGCATTCCGGCGCCGGAAGTCTTCGCCTATCTCCAAGAGCGCGCCCGCGGCAAGGCTGTCACCCGTCCGAAGCCGCGCCGAGTCGCGTGATCGTCTTCGCCGAGGAGGCGCTCGCCGACCTCGAGCGGATCTTCG
>JANMXB010000173.1:0-4924 GCA_031380765.1 Pseudomonadota bacterium
GCACCGGCCTCATGAAAATCGGCATCAACGTGGCCACCGGCCTCAACACGCCGGCCTTCGGCCAGCCGGTGACGCTCGGCCTGGCGGCGCTGATGATCGTGCTGATCATCGTCATCAGCCGCTATGCCAGGGGCTTCGTCAAGGCGCTGTCGCTGTTCGTGACCATGGTGATCGGCTATGCCGCATCGGCCGCTTTGGGCCTGCTGAACTTCTCGACCGTGGCCGAGGCGCAATGGGTCGCGATCCCGCAGCCGATGCCGTATGGCGGGTTCGTGTGGCCCGGCATCGTGGGGCTGATCGCGGTGATCGTCTGCTTCTTCGCCACGGCGGTGGAAACCACCGGGCACACCCTGGCCGTTTGCCGTATCACGGGCGTGCCGCAGGACAGCTGGCGCATCCGCGGCGCGGTGGCCAACGACGGGGTCGGCTCGACAATCTCGGCGCTTTTCGGCGGCATGGCGCTGACCTCGTACTCGCAGAACATCGGCGTCATTTCGCTCACCGGCGTGGGCAGCCGCTTCGTGGTCGCCGCTGGCGGCGCGTTCCTGATCGTGATGGCGCTGATCCCGAAAGTGGGGGCGATCATCGCGCTGATGCCCTCGGCGGTGCTCGGCGGGGTCCTCCTCTTCATGTTCGGCATGGTCGCGTCCGTGGGCGTGGATATCATCGGCAGCAACATGAAGACGCGGCGCGATGCGCTGATCGTGGCCAGTTCGCTCGCGGTCGGCCTGGGCATCCAGGCCGCGCCGCCGGGCGCATTCGACGTCATCGCCCCCGCGCTCAAGATCCTCGTCACGGACGGCATCGTGATGGGTATCCTGCTCGCGATGATCCTGAATGCGGTGCTGCCGGGAGACGTGGGCGATGCGAAGCCCGCACCGTCAGGCGGGCACTAGCGGGTCCGGCGCGCTCGCGCCTTTGGTCGCGGCGCCGGCAGCACCGGCCTGGGTGCTGCGGAAAAAGCGTTCGCCAGCGCGTCCTTGATCGAGGTATTGACGTTGTTGCGGCCATCGTCGATGTTGTGGCGCATGGCCTCCCGGGCGCCGCCGGCGTCGCCGGCGAGGATGCGCTCGACCACCTTCATGTGCTGGTGGCAGGTCGTCTCGGCGCGCCTGTCGCGGCCGAAGTCGATCATGCGCAGCACCAGCAGGCGCTCGTTGATGCGGCGCAGGTCGGCAAGCAGCATGCGGTTGCCGCCCAGCTCGGCGAGCGTCTCGTGGAATCTCGCATCGAGCTGCGCCAGCTCTTCTCCCTTCTTCGGGGCCGAAGCGAGGATCGCCTTCCACTCGCGCTTCAGCCCTGCGAGTTCGCTCCGCCGCGCACCGGAGGCGGCGAGCTGCTCCACGACATGCAGCTCGAGGGCCGTGCGCAGGTCGTACAGCTCCTGGATCTCGTACAGGTCGAGCTGGCGCACGGCGTAGCCGCGGTTGGGTAGTTTCCTGACGAAGCCGTTGTTGACCAGCGCGCGCAACGCCTCGCGCACCGGGCTGCGGCTCACGCCGAACTCGCGGCAAAGGCCTAGCTCTGTAAGGCGGTGTTCCGGGGGGTAGTTCCAGCCTACGATGCGCTCCTTGAGCGTCGCGACGATCGAAGCGCTCAGGCTGGAAAGTTCGCCGTGGGCCGCCTTGAGCGCCCGGCGCGGCTTCACTGCGGCGCGGCGCGCCATGGGCGGATCAAGTTTGTCAAACGTGGCATACTAAATTCTCTAAGATCCGCTACCAGCGCGGAACTCACGATTTAAATGTTCAAGAATTATAGCTGGCGTCGAGGCGGCCGAGCTTCCTGAGCAGGGCCGGCCAGGCGATCTGGCCGCCCAGGCCCCTGGTGACTTTTTCGGCGTTTGCCTTCACGCCCGCGAGGATGCGCGGATCGACCGCGGTGACGGCGGCGCCCTGCGCGCGGACCTGGATTTCGCACGCGCGCTGCAGGTTGAACATCATGAGGAAGGCATCGGCCACCGCCGGCCCCACGGTGAGCAGTCCATGGTTGCGCAGGATGAAGTTGGTGCTGGAGCCCAGATCAGTCACGAGGCGTGCCTTCTCGGCGTCGTTGACCGCGATGCCCTCGTAGTCGTGGTAGCTGAGAGAAGCAAGAGCGATCGTCGCCTGCTGCGAGATCGGCAGCAGGCCGTCCGTTTGCGCGGCGACTGCAACGCCGTCCGGCGTATGCGTGTGCAGGACGCACTGCACATCCGGCCGGCCAAAGTGGATCGCGCTGTGGATGACGAAGCCCGCGGGGTTGACCGGATACGGCGAGTCGAGCACTTTGGCGCAGGCCTCGTCGACCTTGACGAGGCTCGAGGCGGTGATCTCCTCGAACATCATTCCGTAGGGATTGATCAGGAAATGATGCTCGGGACCCGGCACGCGCGCCGATACGTGCGTGAAGACGATGTCGTCCCAGCCATAGAGCGCCACCAGGCGGTAACAGGCGGCGAGATCCACGCGCACCTGCCATTCTTCCGCTGAAACCTGCGCGCGGACGTCGTGCTGCTGTTTCGCATTCATCGGAGTCTCCGTGGGCCTCACCGGGCGAGGCCACCTATACTATCGCAGCATGAAACCCAACTTCGTATTCATCCTCGCCGACGACCTGGGGTATGCCGATCTCGGTTGTTACGGCGGCAGGTCGCAGTGTTCCCCGCATCTCGATCGCATGGCCGCCGATGGGCTGCGGTTTACCGACGGCTACGCGAACTCCTCGGTCTGCTCGCCTTCGCGCTTCGCGCTGATCACGGGCCGGTGGCAGTACCGGCTGCGCGGCGGCGCGGACGAGCCGATGGCCACGCGCACGCGGGGCAATCCGCAGCTGGGGCTTCCGCCAGGACATCCGACCCTGCCGTCGCTGCTTGCCGCGTCGGGTTATTCGACTGCCCTCGCCGGAAAGTGGCACCTGGGTTTCCCGCCGCATTTCGGCCCATTGCAAAGCGGCTACCAGGAGTTCTTCGGCATCATGAGCGGCGGTGTCGACTACTTCACGCATCGCGATTCGGCCGGCATCCACGACCTGTGCGAGGGCGAGGCGGAGGTTCATAAGCCCGGCTATCTCACCGACCTGATCTCGGATCGGGCAGTGGATTACATCGGGCGGCAGGAAGGCAAGAATGCAGGGGGCAAGGCGCCATTTCTCCTCTCGGTGCACTACACCGCGCCGCACTGGCCGTGGGAGACGCGCGAGGATGAGGCGGTGGCCAGCTCGATCGAGAGGATCATCCACGCCGACGGCGGGTCGGTTGGCACCTATCAGAAGATGATTCACCACATGGACGAGGGCATCGGGCGCATCGGCAAGGCACTCGAGGCAATCGGTGCTGCCGGCAACACCATCATCGTATTCACCAGCGACAACGGCGGCGAGCGGTTCTCGGACACCTGGCCGCTGGTGGGCAAAAAGATGGACTTGCTCGAAGGCGGCATCCGGGTGCCTTGCATTGTGCGCTGGCCGGCGCAAATCAAGGCCGGGGGCACCACGCCGCAGCTCGCGATGACGATGGACTGGACGCCCACGTTTCTCGATGCGGCCGGCGTCGCGCCCCATGCGGACTATCCGCTCGATGGAGTGAGCCTCTTGCCCGTGCTGAAAAATCCGCAGGCGACCGTCGCGCGCGAACTCTTCTGGCGCATGACGTTTCGCGGGCAGCGCGCCATGCGCTCGGGGGACTGGAAATACTTCGTCAACGACGACGGCGAATTTCTCTTCGACCTGTCGAAGGATCAGCGCGAACGCGCCAACCTGGCAAAACGCGATTCCGCGCGGCTGGCCTCGATGCGCGCCCGGTTCGAAGCCTGGGAGAAAAGCATTCCGCCGATTCCGCCAGACGCGACTTTCTCGATTCCTTACACCCGCGCCGACCTCGCACACCCCAGCTGATTACTTTCCTCGATCTACGGCCATGAATCCCTCCACCCAGAGCAACCGAGCCTATCGCGTCGCGCCGACCGACCACACGACGTTCTTTCCGCGCCTTTTCGGCACCCACGGCGCGGTCGCCGCAAGCCATCACCTCGCCGTCAATGCGGGCGTCGACGTCCTCAAGGCCGGCGGCAATGCGATCGACGCCGCGGTCGCGATGACTTTCGTCGAGGGGCTGGTCGACCCGCAGATGAACAGCATTGGCGGCGAGTGCCCGTTGCTGGTCCGCCTGGCGGGCAGCGACAAGGTCATCGCGCTGAACGGCAACATGGCCGCGCCCGGCCGCGCGACGCCGGAAGAATTCCGCCGCAGGGGACTCGACCATGTGCCGGACGAGGACATCCTCGCGGCGGGCGTGCCGGCGACTTTCAGTGCGCTGATCACTGCGCTGAGCCGGTATGGCACCCTGAGCTTTGCCGATGCGGTGGCGCCGGCGCTATCGCTCGCTTCAAAAGGTTTTCCGGTATCGCATGGGCTGGTGCACCAGCATAAGTTCGGCCTTGCAGCACTTGCCCGGAAATTCGAATCGTGGCCCGGGAGCCGTGACTTGTACGTGCCCGGCGGGCGCGTGCCGGAAGCGGGCTTGCTGATGAAGAACGCCGCGCTGGCGCGCATGTACGACCACCTCGCAAATGCGGAGCGCGTTGCGCCCGGCGACCGCGCTGCGAAACTGCAAGCCGCGCACGACGCTTTCTACCTAGGCGATGTGGCCGCCGCCATGGTCAGGTTTTCAAAGGAGCGCGACGGGCTGCTCGAGCGCAGCGATTTCGAGCGTTTCCGCACGCTAGTGGAAGAGCCTGCGCGCCTCGACTTCGGCGGTGCAACGATCTACAAGTGCGGATTCTGGTCGCAAGGCCCCGCGATGCTGCAGTCTCTTTCGATCCTTGCGAACTTCGACCTGAAAAGCATGGGGCACAACAGCGCAGAATACCTCCATGTGTTGATCGAAACCGTCAAGCTGGCGTTTGCCGATCGGGAGCAGTATTACGGCGACCCGGCGCAGGCACTCGTC
>JANMXB010000192.1:0-4832 GCA_031380765.1 Pseudomonadota bacterium
AACGCAGCGTTGGCTGCGTTGAGCGGCCGCAAGCAGGAATACCGCGACTCCAATTGCTGCTTCGTGGCGGTTCATGCCGCGGAGATCGAGTTCCGCCTGCACGACCCAGTGCCCGCGGCGTAGGCGGCGCAGCACCATCCCGGCCAGCCCGTCCCGGAGGTAGACCAGCTCCTCGCCGGTCTCCAGGGCCTCGTCCGCAGTGAGGGGGCCTTCGACGCTCTCGACCAGGGCAGCGCGCTCGTCCTTCAGGCTCTGCACCGGCACCGGAGGCGCAGGCGTCCTGACGGGTGCCGCGCGCCGAAGGCGCTTCAGCGGCCGGACATCGGCAACCGCTTTGCGGAATTCGTCGTCGTCCATGGCATCACGGGGCGAGCAGGTCCAGGTATTTCTCCGCGTCGAGCGCAGCCATGCAGCCGGTAGCAGCGCTGGTCACCGCCTGCCGGTAAACATGGTCCTGCACGTCGCCGGCGGCGAAAACGCCCGGCACGCTCGTCGCGGTCGCATTGCCCTCGCCTCCGCCGTGCGTGATGATGTATCCGCCCTTCATTTCGACCTGGCCCTCGAAAATCTGCGTGTTGGGCGTGTGGCCGATGGCGACGAAGAGCCCCTTCACATCGAATTCCGTCGGGGTCCCGGTCTTCACGTTCTTTATGCGCAGCCGCGTGACCCCTGAGTTGTCGCCAAGGACTTCGTCGAGCGCGTGGTCCCAGGTAATCGTGACGTTGCCATCCGCGGCTTTTTTCATGAGTTTGTCGATCATGATCTTCTCGGCGCGGAATTTGTCGCGCCGATGGACCACGGTGACGCGCTTTGCGATGTTCGACAGATACAAGGCTTCCTCGACGGCGGTGTTGCCGCCGCCCACCACGGCCACCTCCTGGTTCTTGTAGAAGAAGCCGTCGCAGGTTGCGCAGGCCGAAACGCCGCGTCCCATGAACTTTTGCTCGGACGGCAGGCCGAGGTATTTCGCCGATGCCCCGGTGGCAATGACCAGCGCATCGCACGTGTAGGTCGCGGAATCCCCTTGCAGCACCAGCGGGCGCTGGCCCAGCTTTACCGTGTGGATGTGGTCGAACACGACCTCGGTCTCGAAGCGCTCGGCATGCTTTTGGAAACGCTCCATGAGCTCCGGCCCCTGGATGCCCATGGCGTCGGCCGGCCAGTTGTCCACGTCCGTGGTGGTCATGAGCTGCCCGCCCTGCGCGATTCCCGTGATCAGCACGGGCTTGAGGTTGGCGCGGGCGGCGTAGACGGCTGCGGTATAGCCCGCGGGGCCGGAGCCGAGGATCAGGAGGCGTGAATGGCGGGTGGACATTTTTTCGCTGCGCTTGTTTTGGATGCCCAACGATTATAAGCGCATGGCTTAAAGCCTTGATCCGTAAGTGGATGGAAATGCGAATTGCGGTCTTCGCCGTCGCCTCGGGAGCGGAAATTTGCGGTGCATCTGCTAACATGAAAGGAACGGGCGCCGCAGACGGGCGCGATAAAGGGAGCGCGAGCTCATGCCGGCAATGTCGACTACTGTGTCCACCGCGGTACTGAAAAACGTACCGATGTTCGCGAGTTTTCCGGAAGAGCCCCTGCGCGTGCTCGCCACCGTGGTCACCCGCAGGAGCGCAACGCGCGGCACAACCATCTTGGCAGCCGGCGGCCCGGTGGATTCGCTTTACATCGTGATCTCCGGCCGGCTCAAGGTGATGATGAGCGACGCCGAGGGCAAGGAAGTAATCCTGAGCATCCTCGGGTCGGGGGAGTTTTTCGGCGAAATGAGCCTGATCGACGACAGCCCCCGCTCGGCCAGCGTCGTGGCGATCGAAACCTGCGAGCTTCTTTGCGTCAACAAGCGCGATTTCAACCGCTGTCTGGCGGAAAACTTCGACATGGCGATGGCCGTGATGCGCGGACTCGTGAAGCGCCTGCGCGAGGCCGATCGCAAGATCAACAGCCTCGCGCTGCTGGATGTCTACGGGCGCGTTGCGCGGCTGCTGATCGACATGTCCGAAGAGGTCGACGGCCAGAAAGTCGTGACCAAGCGGCTTCCCAAGCAGGACATCGCCAAAATGATCGGTGCATCGCGCGAAATGGTCAGCCGGGTCATGAAAGACCTGCAACTGGGCGGGTTCATCGAAATGCGCGGTTCGTCGATCGTGTTGCGGGAGTCGATCCTGCTGCCTGAGTAAAGCGGGAGCGCGCCTGCAACCCCGGATCCCGTTGCGATGAGCGTAGCCGAAAAAGCCGACGGCGTTTCCCCCCGGACCGCTCCCCTGCCTGCGAAACTCGCCAACCTGCTGCGCGAGGCGAAATGGCTGGCCCTGGTGGCCGTCGCGGTCTACCTGCTGCTGATCCTCATCACGTTCCACAAGTCCGACCCGGGCTGGTCCCACAGCGCAACGGGCGCAATGACGCAGAATGCCGGCGGGCGGCTCGGCGCCTGGCTCGCCGATCTGCTGCTCTACCTGTTCGGCCTTTCGTCGTACTGGTGGGTCCTGCTGTGCCTCTACGTGGTCGTTTGGGGCTACCGCAGGCTGGACGGCAGCTCGCTCATCGACCGGCGCCCCCTCGCGATCGCACTGGCCGGTTTTGCAATGCTGCTGCTGGCGAGCGCCGCCCTCGAATCGCTGCGCCTGCACTCGCTCAGGGCCGAATTTCCGCTCGCGCCGGGAGGCCTCGCCGGAGATGCGCTGGGTTCGTTCACTTCCGGCATTCTTGGGTTCACTGGCGCCACGCTTGCGTTGATTACTCTGGCCGGCGTGGGCTTCAGCCTGTTCACTGGAATTTCGTGGATCGCGGCAGCGGAATTCACCGGGCTGGTCCTCGAAGGCCTGCTGGCCCTCGCCAAACGCGCGCGCGAGAGCCGCCAGGACCGCAGGCTGGGGGAAATCGCGCGCGAGGAGCGCGAGCACGTGGTGGAAATCGAGAAAAAGCGGGAAGAAAGCCACGCGCCGCTCTACATCGAGCCGCCGGTGGTTGAGATCAGGAAATCCGAGCGCGTGCAGAGGGAAAAGCAGGCGCCCCTCTTCGACCATCTGCCCGACACGCCCCTGCCGCCACTCAAGCTTCTCGACGAAGTGCAATCCGATGGCGAGCATGTGAGCCCCGAGACCCTTGAATTCACGTCCCGGTTGATCGAGAAGAAGCTTTCCGATTTCGGCGTGGCGGTAAAGGTGCTCGCTGCGTACCCCGGCCCGGTCATCACGCGCTACGAGATCGAGCCCGCCGTCGGCGTGAAAGGCAGCCAGGTGGTCAACCTCGTCAGGGATCTGGCGCGGGCACTCTCGGTGGTGTCGATCCGCCTGGTCGAAACCATTCCCGGCAAATCGTGCATGGGCCTCGAAATACCGAATCCGCACCGGCAGACCGTTCGCCTGTCGGAGATCCTCGGCTCCGAGGCGTATCACGCGATGGGCTCGGCGCTGACGCTCGCGATGGGCAAGGACATTGCGGGCAATCCCATCGTCGCCGACCTCGCCAAGATGCCCCACCTCCTTGTCGCCGGCACCACGGGCTCCGGCAAATCCGTCGGGATCAACGCGATGATCCTTTCGCTCCTCTACAAGGCCGAGCCGAAGAACGTGCGCCTGATCCTCATCGACCCCAAGATGCTGGAGCTGTCGGTCTACCAGGACATCCCGCACCTGCTTGCGCCCGTCGTGGTGGACATGAAGCAGGCGGCCAACGCGCTCAACTGGTGCGTGGCCGAGATGGAGCGCCGCTACAAGCTGATGTCGTGGTACGGCGTGCGCAACCTGTCCGGATTCAACCAGAAAGCCGCCGAAGCGGAGAAAAAAGGGCACCCGCTGGAAGATCCGGCGACGATCGAATCGGGCAATCCGCAGCCGCTCACCTCGTTGCCGCACATCGTGGTCGTCATCGATGAACTCGCCGACCTCATGATGGTCGTAGGAAAGAAGGTCGAGGAACTGATCGCCCGGCTCGCGCAGAAAGCCCGCGCCTCGGGAATCAACCTCATCCTGGCTACGCAGCGGCCGTCGGAGGACGTGATCACCGGGCTCATCAAGGCGAACATTCCGACACGAGTGGCATTCCAGGTTTCTTCCAAAGTGGACTCGCGAACCATCCTCGATCAGTCGGGCGCGGAGGCGCTCCTGGGCCAAGGCGACATGTTGTATCTGCCGCCCGGAACGGGATATCCGCAGCGAGTGCACGGGGCCTACGTGGCCGATCACGAAGTGCACGCCGTTGTCGATTACCTCAAGAAGCTGGCAACGCCTGAATACATCACCACCATCCTCGATCCAGAGATCGGCGAGGACGGCATGGGCGGCGGCGAGGCGGGGCCGACCGGGGAAAAGGATCCGCTTTACGACCAGGCGGTGGAGATCGTGCTGCGTACGCGCCGGCCGTCGATATCGCTGGTGCAGAGGCACCTGCGCATCGGCTACAACCGCGCGGCGCGCCTGATCGAGGACATGGAGCGGGCCGGAATGGTTTCTTCAATGCAGTCGAACGGCAATCGCGAGGTGCTCGTCCCCGCGAAGCACGAGTGAGGATTCAAATGCGTCTGATGCTTCGTCATGTTTGCGCGCTCGCTGCCATGGTTGCAGCCGCGTCCCCGGTAACGGCTGCCAGCCTGGAGCGGTTCCATTCTTTTATCCGCGGCACGCAGTCGGCCAGGGCGGATTTCGAGCAGAAGGTGTACGACCGCAACAAGAAGCTGGTGCAGGAGTCGCGCGGCAGCTTTTCGTTCGTGCGGCCGGGCAAGTTCCGCTGGGCTTTTTCGAAGCCGTATGCACAGCTCATCGTGGGCGACGGCGAGAAAGTCTGGGTGCACGATTCCGACCTGAACCAGGTCACCGTGAGGAAGCTGTCCC
>JANMXB010000204.1:0-5825 GCA_031380765.1 Pseudomonadota bacterium
TATACAGCGACCAGCGCGACCGCGGTCCAATGCCCGATTCTCCCCGAGGCCATCGGCCCTGAAGCCGGGCAGGCTCGCACTGGCGCAAATCCTTTCAACAACGTCAACGACTACCATGGGTTTGCGATGGCGGGGACCGCAATGACGGACATTACCGGGGCGGCCGTTCCGTCGCTCGCGGCTTACAGCGCATCCGTGAGCGTATCGGCCTCGACAGGCGAGGTGCCCAGCCTGCTCGCCAATTCGGACGCGCTGAAAATTGTAGTAATCGTCACCGGCCCGGCGGGCGTGAACGTCATTCTCCAGGGATACCGGCTTCTCTATGCGCCGAACCAGCCCTAGCACGAACGGTTTCACGTTGATCGAGCTCGTGGTCACGATCGTGCTCACGGCGATCATCATGGGCGCGCTCGTATTCTTCGTCTATCCGCTGCGCCAGGCCGTGGACGTCACTGCACGCGCCGATCTGACCGAGGCGGCCGATAGCGCGTTGCGGCGGGTAGGGCGCGACGTCAGGCTCGCGCTCCCGAACAGCGTTCGCGTCGTGACTGATTCAAGCGGCCGTGCTTACCTCGAGTATCTCGCGGTGCGCACCGCGGGGCGCTACCGCGCGGACGGCCAGGGCGCGGGCGGTGGCGGCCTGGCCAACTGCGCTGCCAACGACGCCACCCTTAGCCCGCTGCAGCCGAACAACGACCAACTGAGTTTCGACGTTTCGTCCGACACATGCTTCAAGACGATCGGCATCGTTCCAGACCGGTCCACAATCGTGGCCGGGTCCGACTCCCTGGTCCTCAACAACCTCGGCAGCGGATTTACGGGACAGGATGCCTACGCGGCCGGCAGCCCGCCGGCCACCAACCGCACGCTCGTTACGGCTGCCAGCGATGACGCCTCGCTGCCGCAATCGCAAATCCAGTTTTCGTCGGTCACGTTTTCGCGCACCCTGCACGATTCGGTGGGCAAGCGCTTCTTCGTGATCTCCGGTCCCGTCGCGTACATTTGCGATCCGCTCGCCGGGACGCTCACCCGGTACTGGAATTACGCGATCCAGGCGAACCAATGTGTCGGCCAGGCGGCCGCGCCCTGTTTGGGCAGTACGAACATGCCTCCGGCCGGAGCGAGCTCGGCGCTGCTGGCGACCCAGGTCACCGCCTGCCAGTTCAACTACTCGCAGAACGCTTCTGCACAGGCCGGCCTTCTCTCGATGCTGATGACGCTGTCGAAGAATGTTTCCTCGGGCGTCCCGGAGCAGGTTTCGCTCTACCATGCGATGCACGTGAGCAACGTCCCATGAGGGCGGCCATTGCACCGCAACCACGCCGGCGGCAGTCCGGGTTCGTGCTGGTGCTCGCGGTCTTCATGCTCGTCATGCTCGCTTCGATCTCCGCTTATCTGCTCACGATTTCGAACCTGCAGGTACAAACGGCCGTGCAGGACGAACTGGGTGCGCGCGCATACCAATCGGCCCGCACCGGCATCGAATGGGGCGCGTACCAGGTCCTGCGTGCCCCCGCGCAGGCGTTCGCGACCGCCTGCTCGGCCGGATCGAGCACCCAGACGATCGCGCTGGCCGGCCAGCTGGCGGGATTTTCGGTTGTCGTGGCCTGCCAGGCGGGCGCGGCCCAGACCGAAGGCCCAAACACTTTCCGTGGCTACAACATTACTGCGACCAGCTGCAATCAGGCCAGCTGTCCCGGCACGGCCGGTGCGACCTATGTCGAGCGGCAATTGAAGATTTCCCTGGTCAACTGATGGTCCTGCGAATCGGCTTGGCGGTGCTTTTGTTCCTGTGCGCGGGTCATGTGCGGGCGGCGGCATGCTCCTCTGCGGGTACCGGAAACTGGAATACACCGGCGACATGGACGTCCTGTGGCGGCGTGGTTCCGGCGGCCGCCGACACGGTGACGATCAACGCGGGTCATGTGGTCACGCTGAACGCTGCGCCGGCAGGTGTTGCGGCGAGCGTGACGGTCGTCGGCACCCTTGCGGTGAGCAGTACGCTGACGGTGAGCACAAACGTCGCCGTAAACGCAGGGACCCTGCAGGTCAACGCCGGTGCCGCAATGACCGTCGGCACCACAATCGCCCATTTCATCACCTTGAGCAATGCGGCGGCCACGCTCCTGCAAGTCAACGGTGGCACGCTCAACGTGGCCGGGGGCATCACCAGCGCCACCACCGCGAGCGCCGGAACCTACACGCAGACCGGCGGAACTGTGACGATAGCGCGGATCGGCGCCAACACGCAGGACACGTTCGTGCTTGGAAGCGCGACCACCTTCAACATGTCCGGCGGGACGCTCGCGCTCCAGATCGGCAACGCTTCCACAAACGACATGAACATCGTGTCCGCAACCCAGAATGTGACTGGCGGCACGGTCCAGATTGGGGGTGTGGCCGGCAACCCGTTCCTGATTACCAACACCGGCGGCGGTTCGGTGAGCGTTTGGAATCTTGTTATTGTCACCGCCGGCAGCCCTTCGGTGCAGCTCGGGGCAACGACCAACGTCCTGAACGACCTGACCGTCAACACTGGCTCGACGCTTGTCGAAAACGGCGCGTTTGCACTGAACATGGGCGGCGGCAACCTGAGCGGAATCTGGACCAACAATGGTGCTTTCACACAAAGCACGAGCACGGTAACGTTTACCGGTACCAGCGCCGTGTCGGCGATCGGCGGCACGACCGCAACGACGTTCAACAACCTTGTCATCAACAAGGCATCGAACGACCTGGCCGTGAATACCTCCCCGACGGTGAACGGTACTCTTACCTTCACCAAGGGCAGGATGATTACCGGCGCGAACGTGGTCAGCCTCGGCACCGTGGGAACGATCGCCACGCCTAGCGCGACCAGTTACGTGATCGGGAATTTCCGCAAGAATTATGCGGCGGCAGCCAATCTGAGCTACTTCGCCGGAAGCGACTTCCCGGTCGGTGACGCAACCAGCTACACCCCGGTGGACATCAGCGCCGGGACGACCACCACGGCGGGAAGCCTGACCGTCGCGACGTTTACGCCCGATCACCCGCAGGTGACGACACCGATCGCGTCCACCGGAATTGCAGCGACGCAAAGCGTCAATCGCTACTGGAGGTTCGCAAACGCCGGGCTTACCGTGGGCACGGCGCTCACCGCCACGTTCGCATTCGTGGCCGGCGACATCGATGGCGGCGCGTTGACTGCGAGCTTCATCGTCCAGCGCTACGACGGCACCAACTGGAACCCGACGGCGCTCGTCGCGGCCAACGCGCTCAGCACGCAGGTTTCGAACATCACACCGCTCATCGCCGGGAGCAACGATTTCGCCATCGGCACTCCCTTGCCCGGGTTCAACGGCGCGGTGGGCGCGTTCAACGCGTTCGAGACGGCGACGCCGGCCAACGCGATCCTCGGGCGCGTCTATACGAAGATTGTGGGCACGGCGATCAGCCTTAGCGTAGTGGCGGTGAATGCCGGCCGCACCGGCCTCAACCTGGCCTACGCCACCACCCCAATCACCGTCGACTTGCTTGATGCACGTGACAATACGGGTGCCCTAACAGCGACGAGCAACTGCCGCACGACGTGGGCAACGGTCATCTCGACCCAGTCGATCGCAGTGGCGTGGGGCGGCACCGGCAGGGTGAACGTGACGGTCACCGCGCCCGCCAATGCCTGGCGGGATGTTCGCGTGCGCGTCACCCAAGGCGCGAATATCGGCTGCTCCAGCGACCGGTTCGCCATTCGCCCGACCGCATTCACCAGCGTGACCTCAAACATGAACAACAGCGCCGCTTCGGGCGCGCCGAGCCTCAAGACGGGCCAGAATTTCACGATCAATGCGCTGACCGGGTTGACCGGCTACGACAACGGCGCGGGCGCGACGCTTGCCAGCCCGCAAATCATTCCGCTCATCGACAACACCCTGGTCGTGGGCAGCCCGACGGCCGGCGCCATCGGTGGAGCGTTTGGGACGGCCTCGGCCGGCACCGCAACTGGCGCGGCCTTTTACTACAGTGAAGTCGGCAATTTCGGCCTCGGCGCAAATGCGATCTACGACAACGCATTTACGGCAGTGGACCAGACGGGAGACTGCACGGCCGACTTTTCCAATTCCCTCGTGGGCGGCCTGTACGGCTGCAAATTCGGCAGTCCCGCGATCGCACTGGCCGGTGGATTCGGACGGTTCATTCCCGACAATTTCAACGTCAGCCTGAATACTCCCCAGCTCGCAACCGCTTGCGCGGTGGGCGGCTTCACATATACCGGACAGACCATCGCCTACTCGACGGCCCCCGTCGTCACGGTGACGGCACGCAATGGCACGACCAATGGCCTCGCCAATGCGACGACGGTCAACTATGCCGGCGCGTACGCGAAGATCACCAACGCGGTGCTCACGCCGAACACGCAGGCGGCGCGCTACTCGCGATTCGACGCCTTGGGCGGCGGCACCACCCCGGCGCTGAGTACCGCGAACGTGCCCGGCGCGCCGGGTGTCGCGACGGACCCGGGCATCGCAGCATTCGCATCTGGAGTCGGGACGCTCACTTTCAGCGCGGGAACCGGGCTCGCGTTCACACGCGGAACAACGGCCTCTTCCGCATTCAGCGCAGATATTTCCCTGTCGATCAACATACTCGACACCGACGGCGTCGCATTTGCCGGGAATCCCGCCACGTTTGGCGCGGCGACGGCCGGCAATGGCGTCGCCTTTTCGTCCGGGAAGGCGACGCGCTTCGGACGCCTGCGGCTGCAAAATGCATTCGGCCCTCTGGGCAACGATCTGCCCGTCACTCTGCTGGCCGAGTATTGGAACGGCACTTCGTTCGCGACCAACACGCTTGACTCCTGCCTCACCCTCGCTGCGGGCAATTTCGCGCTCAGCGGATACATTGGAGGGATCTCGGCCGCGAACGTGAAACCCGGCGCGCCGGCCGCCGGGAACGTAAGTGTTGGCGGAGCATTCGCGAATGGCGTGGGCTCTCTTCGGTTGACCAAACCCTCCCCCGCGGCGGCGACCCCCGGCGGCGTCGTTGTGTGTGCAGACCTCGACGGAGGAACACCGTCGGACGCGACATGCGCCGCCGCTACGCCTGCCAACCTGCCGTGGCTGAAAGGAAACTGGGGCAACGCGACGACCTACGTCGATGACCCCAAGTCCAAAGCGACGTTCGGTTTGTACGGAGCGCAGCCAAAGCAGTTTATATTCATGCGGGAGTACTACTGAGTTGGCTGCCATCGCCTACGCCGCCGGCCCCGTTGTGCGGAAAATGTCCTGACACTTAAAAATTCAAACACAACAATGCCTTACGGGATCGTGTTAGACTTTTTTATAAGCTCCGCTTGGGGCGCCTGAGGTCATGCAGATGGGCTGGCTATTACCGCGAAAATTCGAGCCAGGCTGGATGGCTGTCAGTCTTCAGCCGGCCGAGTTGAGCGTCGCGTACGGCCTGCGCGCGCTCGGCGTCCGGCCACAGGTATCTCAGGTCGCTTCCTTTTCGATCGACGAGCAATCCCAGGGCGGCGCCAAAGACCTCGCACAGCGCATGCGGCTGGGCAGTTTTCGCTGCGAGACGCTGATGTTGCCCGGTGAATACCAGTTGCTGACCGTGGACGCGCCGACAGTTCCGCCGGCCGAACTCAAGTCGGCGGTGCGCTGGAGCGTCCAGGGCCTGATCGACTTTCATATCGATGACGCGACCATCGACATCCTCGACATACCGGCCGCTCCCGGAACGTCGGCCACGGCGCGCGCGATGTTTGCAGTCGTTGCGCGCAACGAGCTCGTGATTCAGCACATCAACCGCTTCCAGGAAGCGGCGATCCCGCTGTCGGT
>JANMXB010000241.1:0-7333 GCA_031380765.1 Pseudomonadota bacterium
ACGCACTGCGTGCCGATTTCGTAGAGCATCGCCTGCGTGGCAAGCCCCACTTGCGAGAACAGGCGTTCCGACCCGCAGCCGGGAAAATAAAAAACCGCGTCCGAGTCCTCGGTGACTTTGCGCGGGTCGCGGATGATCGGCACGATGCGCGCGTCCTCGATGTCGAGCAGCGCGCGCGCGGTGCGCTTGGGCAGGTTGCCCGGCATCGGCTTGTTGATGAAGTGGACCACCTGCGCAACGAGCGCCGGGCGTCCGCCCGTGGTGGCCGGCGGGTGTTTCGCCTGGCGGCCCGCGAGGCCTGCGCGCTTGGCAAGCCGGTAGGCAAGGCGCTGCAGCTTGTAGCCCCACTCGATCATGAGCGTGCGAACCACCTTGATCTTGCGCGGGTCGGTTGCGTTGAGAAAAAGCATCGACGCGGCGGTGCCGGGATTGAAGCGCCGCTTGCCCTGGCGGCGCAGGAGGTTGCGCATCGCGATCGACACGTCGCCGAAATCGATGTCGACGGGGCAGGGGCTCGCACACTTGTGGCACACCGTGCAATGGTCGGCCACATCGCTGAATTCGTCGTAGTGCGCGAAAGACACGCCGCGCCGCGTCTGTTCCTCGTAGAGAAAGGCTTCGGTGAGCAGCGACGTTGCGAGGATCTTGTTGCGCGGCGAATACAGGATGTTGGCGCGCGGCACGTGGGTGGCGCACACCGGCTTGCACTTGCCGCAGCGCAGGCAATCCTTGATCGAGTCGTTGATCGCGCCGAGGTCCGACTGCTCGAGGATCAGAGACTCCGCCCCGAGCAGCGAAAAGCTTGGCGTATAGGCGTTGGCGAGGTCGCCGCCGGCGAGGAGCTTGCCCGCGTTGAAGCGGCCTTCGGGGTCGATCTTCTGCTTGTACGCGCGGAAAGCCTCGATTTCTTCGGGCTCGAGGTAATCCATTTTCGTAATGCCGATACCGTGCTCGCCGGAAATCACGCCGCCAAGGGACTTGGCGAGTTTCATGATCCGCGCGACCGACCGGTTCGCGCGTTGCAGCATCACGTAGTCGTCCGAATTGACCGGAATGTTGGTATGCACGTTGCCGTCGCCTGCATGCATGTGCAAAGCGACGAAGACCCGGCCACGCAGGATTTTCTTGTGCACCGCCTGGGCACATTCGACCGCCTTGCCGAACGCCAGGCCGCTGAAAATGCGCAGGAGGTCGTCGCGCAGCTCGGATTTCCATGAAACCCGCAGCGCGTGCGACTGGATCGCCGTGAACACGGTCGAATACTCGCGTGAGTGTTCTGCGTGCCGCGGCCCCCAGCCGGAAACCTCCGGGGTGAGTTCCGCAGCCGGCGAATCCAGGTGCTCGAGCAGCCATTGCCAGCGCGCACGGACTTTCCGGATCGCTTCGAGCGCCCGCTGCGGCCGGTCGCCGAGCAGCTCGGCCGGGGCGACTTTCACGTCCTGCTGCACGAGCGGCAGCTCGCCGGAGAAGTACTCCGTCAGCGCGTCGAGCAACTCGAGCTTGTTGGCGATCGACAACTCGATGTTGATGCGCTCGATGCCATCGGAGTAGTCCGCGAGGCGCGGCAGCGGAATCACCACGTCTTCGTTCACCTTGAACGCGTTGGTGTGCTTGGCGATGGCCGCGGTGCGCGCGCGATCGAGCCAGAAACGCTTCCTCGTCTCGGCCGTGACCGCGACAAAGCCCTCGCCGCCGCGCGCATTCGCCAGGCGCACCACCGCCGAGGCGGCGCTCGCCACGTCATCAACGTTGTCCCCTACGATGTCGCCGAACAGCGCCATTTTCGGCCGCTGGTTGCGCCGCGCCTTGGTGGCATAGCCGACCGCCTTGAGGTAGCGCTCGTCAAGATGCTCGAGGCCCGCGAGCCGGGCCGTCGGATGCGCATCGAGATAGTCCTTGATTTCGACGATCGCCGGCACCGCGTCGTGCGCATTACCGAAGAATTCGAGGCACACGGTGCGCACATGCGCGGGCATGCGGTGCAGGATGAAACGCGCCGAAGTGATGATCCCGTCGGTGCCTTCCTTCTGCACGCCGGGCAGCCCCGCGAGGAATTTGTCGGTGACGTCCTTGCCAAGGCCCGTCTTCCTGAATCCACCGCCGGGAATCTCGATGTGGCTTTCTTCGATCAGCTTCTTGCCGTCGGCCGCGTAGCGGCAGACGCGAAAGGTCGCCTTCCCGGCATCGTGGATCTTGCCCAGATTGTGGCCGACGCGCTCGACTTCGAGCCACTCTGCGTCCGGCGTCACCATGCGCCAGGACGCGAGGTTGTCGATCGCGGTGCCCCACAGCACCGCCTTCTTGCCGCCCGCGTTCATCGCAACAGTGCCGCCGATGCACGAGGCCTCGGCCGATGTCGGGTCCACGGCGAAAACCAGTCCCGCCGATTCCGCCGCATCCATGACGCGGCGCGTAACGACGCCCGCGCCGCAGCGGATGACGGTCGTGGCGCGCGAAAGCCCCGGCAGCACCGCATCCTCGATCGCACCCAGGGCTTCCAGCTTTTCCGTGTTGATCACCGCCGAGCGGCGCTTCAGCGGCACGGCCCCGCCGGTATAGCCGGTGCCGCCACCGCGGGGAATGATCGTAAGACCGAGGCGGATCAGCTCACGGACGATCGGCTGGACTTCCTCCTCGGTGTCGGGCGATACGATGACGAACGGGTATTCCACGCGCCAATCGGTCGCGTCGGTCACGTGCGACACGCGGGCGAATCCGTCGAACGCGATGTTGTCCTTGCGCGTCACGCGCGCAAGACGCCGCAGCGCCTTGCGCCGCAAGGCGCTGGTACGATCGAACGCGAGATCGAATTTGGCGACCGCCTCGCGCGCCGCGACCAGGAGGGCCTGCACCTTGTCGCTCTCGCCGCGCCGGAGCTCGATTTCCTCCAGTCGCTTGCGCATCCCCGACAGAACCTGGGCGCGGCGCCTGGGATGCTCGATGAGGTCGTCCTCCAGATAGGGGTTCCTCTGCACTATCCAGATCTCGCCCAGCACTTCGTAGAGCATCCGCGCCGACCGCCCGGTGCGGCGCTCGGCGCGCAATTCGCTGATGAGATCCCAAGCGGCGGTGCCGAGCAGGCGCAGTACGATCTCACGGTCGGAGAACGAAGTGTAGTTATACGGAATTTCGCGCAGGCGCTGCATGCGGGTGGGTGATGCGGGAGGGATTCGATTCTATCCCACTGTCTGCCCCCTATTGCGCCCCACAACCCTGTTGCAAGCGGGCTACGGGGGGGTACGGGGGGGCTCATTCGAGCCCCCCTGTTCCGAGAAAATATCGCGGTAGCTCGCGTAGAAGCTCGCGAACAACGTCGGCATGAGCGAAAGGATGAAGGGGAAGAGAACCGCCATCGCAGCGGGGCGCAGGGCGCCTCCCGAGAACAGCATGAGGACGAACATCGCCATGAAGGGCGCCACGACCAGCACAAGCGCGCAAGCCACGCCGTAGACCATGAAAGCGCGCCAGTTCATGAGGCAGGCGAAAAGCGAAAAGAAGAGCGCCTTTGGCGCCGGCAGCGCGTGCCAGGCCACCAGCGTTGGCGCGAACCAGAACAACATCATCACCGGCGCATACAGGAGCGCGGCGAGCATCAGCGCGAGCAGAAATCCGTCGGACTGAAGGACTTCGGCAGTGGGGCGCGCGCCGGTCAGCATCCAGCGCGCCAGGGCACCATCGTCGGCGAGCGTTGTGAGGGAGAGCAGGACGGCGATCGCCACGAGGTAGGCCGCGCCCAGTCCAAGCTGCGCGCGGACGTTTTCGCGGAACCCGGCGAACAGCAGTGTCATCTGGATCGGCTGGCCGTGCTCCGCCACGCGGCTCGCGGCCATGAAGGCCACCGAGAATCCGGGCACCAGCACCAGCACCGCGGCCACCCCGGCGAACGGGACAATGCTCACCACGGTCATCAGCATCCAGTAGCCGAAGACGAGCGCAAGCCACATCACCGGAGCCGAGCGGAATATCTTCCAGCCCTCGGCGAGCCAGCGCCAGCCACGCTGCGAGGCGACGAGTTGGGCCTGCATCGCTCAGCCCACCCAGGGGGCTGCGGAGCCGCAGCTGGCACGCAACTGGAGGATTTCGCGAAAGTGCTCGGGATCGTGCGCATGCACGAGCTCGCCCGGTCGCGGCAAGTGGAAATCGAACAGCCGCGAAAGCCAGAAGCGCAGCGCCGCAGCGCGCAACATGGCGGGCCAGGCTTCCTTCTCGGCCGGCGTGAAAGGGCGCACCGCCGCGTACTCGGCAAGCAAAGCCTCGATCAGGGCCGGCTCGAAGCGGCGGTCTCGCGCGGGATCGACCAGGCACCAGTCATTCGCGCAGACGGCAACGTCGAACAGCAGCACGTCGACACCGGCGAAGTAGTAGTCGAACACGCCGCACAGGCGTCCGGCGTCGAAGGAAGCATTGTCGCGGAAGAGGTCGGCGTGAATCGGGCCGCGCGGCAGTTCGGAAAAGCGATGCTGCGCCTGAAACGCCATTTCCGCGTCCAGCAGCCCCTGGCGCCCGGCATCGAGGAACGGGCGGACCCGCGGCGCCGTCTCCCGCCACCAGCGCGGCCCGCGCGGATTCTCCAGAAATCCCGGATAGGAGCGGCCCGCGAGATGCATGCGCGCAAGCAGCGCGCCAAGCTGCGCGCACTGCTCCGGGCCGGGCCACGGCATCGACTTGCCCGGCAGGCGCGTGACCAGGGCGGCAGGCTTGCCATTGAGTTCGCCAAGGTACTTGTCGGTGAGGTCGGCGATCGGGGCAGGGCAGGGGATGCCGTGCCGTGCCAGATGGGCCATCAGGTTGAGGTAGAAAGGCAGCTCTTTCGCGCCGAGTTTCTCGAACAGGGTGAGCACATACCTGCCCTGCGGAGTGGTGACGAAGTAATTGGTGTTTTCGATACCGGCGGCGATCGGCTCGAGTTGCGCGGGCGAGCCGACCGAATAGTGCTTCAGCCAGTCGGCAAGCTGGAGTTCGGTGACCGGCGTGAAGACCGACAAGCGATCAGTCGAAGGTGCGGATGGTCCACATCGGCACGCGCACGCCGTCGTCGAGCGAGTCGCGGCGCATCCAGTTGCCGTTGCCGGTGTTGTCCATCAGGTAATACGGAACGCCGTTCGGCGGCGTGACCTTCATCATCACCACTCGCCCGTTCTCGCGCACTTCTTCGACCTTGTCCTCCCGCTGCACGGGAATGTTCACGCGCGGCCCGCTGTCCTCCGCGTCCGACAGTCCCGGCGCCATGGGCGGTGGCGCGGGCAGCGGCTCCAGCTTGAGCGTCGGGCCGGTCTGCGCCAGAACCGGCAGCGCGGCAGCGACGAGAAAGGCGGAGAGGAGTTTGCGCATGAGCGAGGGAATTCTAGCAGAATCGTTTCTCGCCTAAAGGTTCAGCATCACTTCGCGCCCGCGCGCTGCCGAAAACCGAAACCGCCGGGCGGATGCGCGAAAGGCGCTCGGTCGCCTCTACGAACTCTGACATAATTCCGAACACCCGCCACGCCCCGCCAGCAGTACTTGTACTTCGGGTCTCTGCCCCGGGATCCGCGGGTATCGGAAGCTTGTCAACGTCGCTCATCGTGTCTTTACATCCTGAAGAAGAAACTGCCGGGACGCTGCTGCTGGTCGACGGCTCGTCGTACCTGTATCGCGCTTTCCACGCGCTGCCCGACCTGAAGAACGCGCAAGGCGAGCCGACCGGGGCGATCTCGGGGGTGCTCAGCATGCTACGGCGGCTGTCGTTGGACTACAAGGCCGAGGCGCGCGCCTGCGTGTTCGACACCAAGGCGAAGACTTTCCGCGACCACGCCTACCCCGAGTACAAGGCTCATCGTTCGCCGATGCCTGACGATCTCGTTGTGCAGATCGAACCGCTCAAGCTGGCGATCGCCGCGATGGGCTGGCCGGTCATCGGCGTCGATGGCGTGGAGGCCGACGACGTGATCGCAACACTCGCCGAGCGGGCCAAGAAGACCGGCATGCGCTGCGTCATCTCCACCGGGGACAAGGATCTCGCGCAGCTGGTCGACGGGCACGTGACGCTCGTCAACACCATGACCAACGAGAAGCTCGATATCGATGGGGTAAGGCAGAAATTCGGCGTGCCGCCCGAACTGATCGTCGATTTCTATTCGCTGGTTGGCGACGCGGTGGACAATGTGCCCGGCGTGCCGAAAGTGGGGCCGAAGACCGCCGTCAAATGGATCCAGCAGTATGGCTCGCTCGATGCCGTGGTGGCCCACGCCGGCGAGATTGGCGGCGTGGTCGGTGAGAACCTGCGCAAGTCCCTCGAATGGCTGCCCAAAGCGCGCTGGCTGCTCACGATGAAGCGCGACTGCGAGCTGCCGGTGACCCTCGAGGATCTGCACAAGGACGACTACGACGCCGCCAAACTGCGCGAACTGTTCGCGGGTTTCGGATTCAAGAGCCGGCTGCGCGAGCTCGATGGCGACGCACCGGAGACGGAGAGCAAGGCGGCGGACCCGCGCGATTTCCGCACGCATCCCACCGTGCAGGCCCAGCCCGCCGAGCCTTCGGACATCGCGCGCCGCAGCTATTCGATGGTGATCGACGAGCCCGGACTGCGCGACCTGGCGGCCCGTCTGGACAAGGCGACGCTCGTCGGCTTCGATACGGAGACCGACGGGCTCGAGCCCATGGTCGCCAACCTGGTCGGCCTGTCGTTCGCGTTCGACGACTTGGCGTACTACGTGCCCGTCGCGCACCGCTATGCAGGCGCGCCCGACCAGATGGGCGCCGAGCGCGCGCTGGAGATCCTGCGTCCCTGGCTGGAGAGCGAAAAGCCGGCCAAGGTCGGGCAAAACCTGAAATTCGACGCGCATATCCTCGCCAACCACGGCGTCAGCCTGGGCGGAATAGCGCACGACACGCTGCTCGAGTCCTACGTGCTCGAAGTGCACGAACGCCACGATCTCGAGACGCTCGCCCGACGGCACTTGGGCTGGGAAACCATCAGCTATGACGCGGTGACCGGCAAGGGCGCCTCGCGCATCTCGTTCGCCGAGGTCGACGTCGAGCGCGCGACCCACTATTCGGCCGAGGACGCCGATTGCACGCTTTCGGTCCACGACGCGATGTACGCGAAGATCGCGGCGGACGAAAAGCTCAAGCTTGTCTACGAGACGATCGAAATGCCGGTCATGCCCGTGCTCCTGCGCATGGAGAGGAACGGCGTGCTGCTCGATGTCGGCAAGCTGGAAGCGCAGAGCCACGAGCTGGGCAAGGAAATGCTGGAGCTCGAGCAGAAGGCGCACCAGGCCGCCGGGCAGCCGTTCAACCTGAACTCCCCCCGGCAGATCCAGGAGATCCTGTTCGAAAAACAGGGCCTGCC
>JANMXB010000262.1:0-9082 GCA_031380765.1 Pseudomonadota bacterium
GCGCTTTTTCGGTTTCGTGTGCATAGCGACGATTGGTTCCGGGGTGGCAAAAGCGGCAGTTTTCGGGCGGGTGAAGGTTATCCGCGCGCCCGGCGCATTTCGGTGCGGTTGCCCACTTACGGCCCGCCGGCGGGAAACGCCACTATGTTCGGTGGCGCACGCCCGGAGGCGACCGGGCAGGCTTACCATTCGCCATGGCCACCCCGGACCCGCTGGATTCCCCCGAACGCGAGCAGACCGACGAGAGCCTGCGCGAGGAACGCGAAAAATCCGACCGCGCGCTCGCGGCGACCCAGGAGGCAATCGAAGAAGAAGCCGACGCGGTGGTCGAGCACGCCCGGGCGAATGCCGACGCGGTCCTGGTCGCGGCCCGCGACAAGGCCGATGAGCAGGCGGACCCTGAGGCGCCGTACGCTGTCCCGAGCGCCGCCATCGCCGAAGAGCGGGTGGTCGAAGACGAAGCCCTGCGCGATGAGCGGGCCGCGGCCGACGAGAGCGTGCGCCGCGAACGCGAAGCGAGCGCCCGTGTACTTGCGCGCCACCTGCCGTTCGAGCGGGACGCAACCGACCAGCACCTGCTCACCGAGCGCGCACGGTCGGACGACGAGGTGGCGACGCGGGACGACTTCCTCGGCATGGTCTGCCACGACCTGCGCGACCTTCTGAACGGGATCGTCGTGAGCTCCCACCTGCTTGCGGACAAGCTCGAGACGCGCGACGACAGCGCGCCGCTGCTCGCCGAGACTGCGCGCATCCAGCGTTATGGTGCGCGCATGAACCGGCTCATTGGCGACCTGATCGATGTCGCCAGCATCGACGCGGGAAAACTGGCCGTGATCGCGGCCAACGGCGACGCCGCCGCGCTCGTGATCGAGGCGGTCGACGCGCTGCAGGCCATTGCCGCGGCAAAGGCCGTGTCCCTCGTGGCCGAACCGATGGAAGCGTCGCTGCCGGCGAATTTCGACCATGATCGCATCCTGCAGGTGCTCGCGAATCTCATCGCCAATTCGATCAAATTCACCCCCGCAGGCGGTAGCATCCGCGTGCATTGCGAAAAGGCCGGCGAGGCTCTCTTGTTCTGCGTCACGGACAGCGGCGAGGGCATTCCGGCGAACATGCTCGAGGCCGTGTTCGAGCGGTTCTGGCAGGTCGGCAAGAACGACCGGAGGGGCCTCGGCCTGGGCCTGCACATCTCCAAATGCATAGTCGAGGCCCACCGGGGAACGATCAGGGCCGAGAGCGCTTTGGGCAAGGGAACCCGGATGCTGTTTACGCTGCCTGCAAGCGCGCACGCGTGACCAGGGGTGGGCAGGGCCGAATTCGACAGAATAGGTTTACAAACTCCGCTCCTGCAGCCACTGTGCTGTCAGTTAGTGTACTGGTACCGGTACATTTAAGGCGCGATCAGATGGCCGGGGCCAGGCGCGGCTGCTCCTCCAGACGCACGACGCGCGAGGCCAGGATCACTGCCGCCTGCAGTACGAACACGGCCAGCACCGCCACAAGGCAAGCCTCTGCGCCGTAGATCCCGCCGATAAGCCCGCCGATCGCCGCGCCTACGGGCCGCGAGCCCTGCGCCAGCGTGAACATTGCCGACACGCGCCCCAGCAGGTGCGCTGGCGTTACGGACTGGCGCAATGTCCCGGTGCTGATGACCCACAGGACGGGCCCCGTGCCGATCAGGAAGAACGCCAGGCCCGCGAGCAGCACCGAAGGCACCCAGAGCGTCAGCAGCATGACCAGCGCACAGCCTACGCCCGCAATCGGACCTACTGCGATAAGGACACCAAAAGGCGCCACGCGCGCAATCCGGGGCGCGAGCAACGCCCCGACGACCATGCCGACGCCGAGCGCCGCGAGCGTGGCGCCCACCGCGCCGGCCGACAGGCCCAGTGTAGTGATCGCGTAGGGCACGTACATCGCCTGCAGCATGAAGAACGCGGTGTTGTAGACGACCTGGGTGACGAAAACCGGCATGAGGAGCGGGTGCGTGAACACGAAAGCCGCGCCCTCGCGCACTTCGCGCAAGGCATGGCGCGGCGGCATCACCGGGCGTACCGGTTCCGCGAGGCCCGCAAGCAGAAACACGGCGCACACCGACAAGGCGCACGCAAAAGCGAAGGCGGGACCCGCGCCCGTCCATCCCACCAGTGCGCCCGCGAGCGCGGGACCGCCCGCGAAAGCCACCGTGCGCGCGAGCTCGATGCGCGCGTTGGCCGCCGAAAGCAGCGCGTGCGGCACGAGCGCGGGCACCAGCGCGGGCGCAACCACGCCGTACACGACCGTGCCGCATGCGCCGGCGAAGCCCAGCACCCCAAGCAGCGTCAGATCGAGCAGCCCGAACTGCACGAGGATCAGGATTGCAGCGAGCGACAGCGCGCGCAGCACTTCCGCACAGGCCATCAATTTGCGGCGCGACATGCGGTCGGCAAGCATTCCTGCGGGAATCGCGAGCAGGAGGAAAGGCAGCGTCTGGGCGGTTTGCAGCAGGCCCGTCTCGCCGGCCCCGGCACCGAAGGCGAGGACGGCCACGATCGGCGCCGCGGCCAATCCAATCTGCTCGGCGGACTGGGCCGCGAGGTTGGACCAGGCGAGGCGGTTGAATGCGGGCGGCAGTGCGAGGGAGGGCGGCATGGGCTGGCGTGGCTGAATCGATGCGTCCCAGTGTAGGTGTGCGTCCTATGCGCCGCCTCCCGGTTCTTGCGTTTACAATGCCGCATGGCAAAAACCATCCTCGTCGTCGAAGACGACAGCGACATGCGCGCGCTCATCAACCGGCACCTGCTCAACGCGGGCTACATGGTGCGCGCCGTGGCCAACGGCCTCGAAGCGGCGGCGTCCTGCCTCGCGGTCACGCCGGACCTCATCGTGAGCGACGTGCACATGCCGCGCATGAACGGCTTCGAGATGATCGCGATCCTAAAGTCCGAGCCTGCGATGGAGGCCATTCCCGTGATCTTTCTCACCGCCGATACCAAAGGCAGGAAGAAGGGCAACAAACTCGGCGCGGTCGAGTACCTCACCAAACCCCTCAAGGTCGAAGCCCTGCTCAAGGCAGTCGCCAAACACCTGCCTGCAAAGGGCTAGCATGAACACCCACAAGACCATCCTCGTCGTCGAAGACGACTCCGACCAGCGCGAACTCATCAAGCTGCACCTCCTCAACGCCGGCTACATGGTGCATGGCGTGGCCAACGGCCTCCAGGCGGCGGGCTACTGCCTCACGAGCACGCCGGACCTCGTCATCAGCGACGTGCACATGCCGCACATGAGCGGGTTCGACATGATCCGCATCCTCAAGACCGAGCCGAAGTTGAAGGACATTCCGGTGATCTTCCTCACGGTGGACGAAGGCGGGCGCTCGCTGGGGGAGGGCCTGGGCGCGATCGAATACCTGGCCAAGCCCTTCAAGCCCGCGTCGCTGCTCATGCTGGTGGGCAAGCACCTCGCCGGCGGAAAAAAGAAGCGCGCCGGTCAGCCCAAGGCGCCGTAGACGCCCGTCTCGAAAGCGTCGAAGAGCGCCAGCGACCGCGGATCCGCGAACGGCAGCACCTGCGCCATGAGCGCACCCGCGATGCCGTTCTTCGGGTCGATCCAGAAATAGGTATTGGCCAGGCCCGCCCAGGCGAGGCTGCCCGCGGGCCGCCCGGTGGGCGCAGCGGCCTCGTTGATCATGAAAGTCAGGCCCCAAGTCTTCGGCGTGCCGGGAAAGAACTCCGCGTCGCGCGACAGCGCCGGCTTCGAAGCCCGCAGCAGGGTTACGCGCAGATCGCCCATCGAGTTGTGCGACATCAACTCGACGGTGTCGGGGCGCAGCACGGCGCTGCCCGTGCTCCCGCGTCCGCCGTCGAGGATCATGCGCATGAAGCGCAGGTAGTCGCCCGCGGTCGAATACAGTCCGCCGCCGCCGGGCTCGAACTCCGGTTCCTGGTTCACCTCGAAATCGGTGACCGTGAGCCCGCCGCCCTCGCTGCGCTGGTGGACCTTCGCCAACCGTTCGCGCATCGAGGGCGTGATCCGGTACGCGGTGCTGTCCATGCCGAGCGGATCGAAGATGTGCTCTTTCATGTAAGCGCCCAGGCGCTGGCCGCTCACCGCTTCGACCATTTTGCCGGCCCAGTCGATGCCGATGCCGTATTCCCAGCGCTCGCCGGGGTCGAATGCCAGCGGTGTGGTCAGCGCGATGTTGCGGCCCGAGCCTGCGCGCGGCAGGTTCATGGCGCCCAGATACCTGTCCATGTCCGCATTCCAGATGTCGTAGACGAACCCGGAGGTGTGGGTGAGGAGTTTTCTGAGCGTGATGACGCCTTTGGCGGCCCGCAGGCGCGGCCTGCCCTGAGCGTCCCAGCCTTCGAGCACCTTGACCTCGCCGAGCGCGGGAATAATCTTGGCGGCCGGGTCGTCCAGCGACAGCTTCCCGCTTTCGACCAATTGCATCGCCGCTACGCCGGTGACGGGTTTGGTCATCGATGCGATAAACATCACCGTGTCCGCCGTCATCGCCCGCCCCTCGCCGAGCACGCGCTCGCCGAACGCGGCTTCGTAGAGCGTCGCCTCACGCGTGGTCACCGCCGCCACCACGCCGGGTACGTCGCCGGCGACGATGGCGCCCCTGAGGAGCGCGTCGGAATTGCGGCGCAGTGCGTTTGCGTTCATTGCCACTGCCTGCCCCTTTCGGTCCGTGGTGTTTCGCGCATGGTAATGGATTGAAGGATAATCTTCAGATCGGTTCACCGGGAGACCCGGGTGCGGGCGCTGTTGGTCACCTTGGCGGCCTCGGAAAACGCCGACGGCTTCAACCTGTAGGGGACGCACCTTGCTGAAAACCCACGGCCGCTACGACTACTCCGCGATTACGGAGCGCAAGGACTACAGCTGGCCCGGCGGCAGGCGCCTCGCGGTGCACCTGTGCCTCAACGTCGAGCACTTCGCTTTCGGCGAGGGCCTCGGCAACGACTACGGCGCGCCCCAGGCGCAGCCCAATTCGCGCAGCTTTGCCTGGCGCGATTACGGCAACCGCGTGGGGGCGTGGCGGCTGCTGGAACTCGCCGAGGCCTATGACCTCCCGTATGCACTGCTGGTCAATACCGAGCTGTACGATTATTGTCCGCAAATGGTGGCCGCGTTTTCGAAACGCGGCGACGAGATCGTCGGCCACGGCCGCACCAATGCCGAGCGGCAGGGCGACATGGCCTATGAAGACGAGCGCGCCCTGATCCAGGAGGCGGCCGCGGCGATCGAAAAGCACGAAGGCAGGCGCGCCACCGGGTGGCTCGCGCCGTACATCTCGCAGACCCACGATTCGCCCGACCTGCTGCGCGAAGCGGGCTTTCGCTACATGATGGACTGGCCGCTGGACGACCAGCCGGTGTGGTTTCGCACCAAGCACGGGCCGATCCTGTCGATCCCCTATGCGCACGACCTCAACGACTCGTTCGAGTGCGTGCAGCGCAGGACGCCGTCGCAGCTGTATTGCGAGAATCTCATCGACCATTTCGACGAGATGCTGGAGGAGTCCGCGCGGCGTCCCCTGGTGATGAGCCTCGTGCTGCACAGCTTCATCCTCGGGCAGCCGCACCGGCTGCGGCGGTTCCGCCAGGTAATCGAGCACATCCTGAAGCAGCGCGAAAAAATCTGGCTTACGCGGCCGGGGGAGATCTGCAGCTACGTCGAAAAACTGCCGCGAGGGACGCTGCCGGGGAGCTAGGACCGATTACCTACGGCGCGCGCAACACCTGCCTGCATTCCACCGGCAGGCTCGCCATCGTCAACGGCGGCTTGGGCTTGGGCGGCACCGCGGGCGGCTTGGGAAACAGCACGGCGTCGCTGAACCACCAGTCGAGCTCCCTGCCGCAGGCTTCGCCGGGCGGCACCGGATCCTGCTTCTGGCAGGCGCGGCTGTCCTTCGGGCAGCGGATGCGGACGTGGAAGTGATAGTCGTGGTTCCACATCGGCCGGACCTTGTTCAGCCAGGCGCGGTCGCTTGTGCCGGCGTCGCGGCACAGCGCTTTCTTGATCGCCGCGTTGACGAAGATGCGCTCGACTTCGGGCGCCTGCGCCGCGGCCTTGATGACCGCGGCGTGACCGGGCGTCCAGACCGCCGGATCGACGTCCTTGCGCGAGGCATCCACGACCAGCGTCGCGGACATTTCCTCGCGCTCCAATCGCGTCAGCTCGCGCGCGGGCATCGGCGAGAGCCAGATGTCCGCGTCCAGTCCCACCTGGTGGCTGTCGTGGCCGGTCAGCATGGGCCCGCCGCGCGCCTGCGACATGTCGCCCACCAGCAGGCCCGGCCAGCCGGCGACCTTGCGCGCCTGGTCCGCCAGGCGCTCGACGAAATTCACCAGCTCGGGGTGGCCCCAGTTGCGATGGCGCGACAGCCGCATGACCTGCCAGGACGGACCGTTAACCGGCAGCGGGACCGCGCCCGCAAGGCAGCCGTGGGCGTAGAAGCCGAGCACGCGCGCCGGCATTTTTGCCGGCTCGAGCTTGCGGCCGAACAACTCCTTTGCGGGGGTCGAAGGGCTGTCGGGATTGGCGAGCGGCGGCAGTGGCTTGGGGTCCAGCGTGCCGGGCGTCTGGGCAACACTGGGACCGGCAATCAAGGCGAGAAGCAGAAGCGAGCGGGCGGCCGTCATTGCCTGAAGTTAATGGACCCGCCGAGCCTGGTCTGTAGGAAGTTGTCGCTATCTATTTACACGAAACAGGCGCACCGTGGTTTGACCGGAAAAGGAACGTTCATGACCCGACGCAATCACCTGGAAGGCGCGCTGGCCAGAGCAGAAGCCGAGCTTCAACTCGCGGTGACCAAGTTGGCCGCCGACGGCGCCCACGGCGCGGCAAAAGATGTCCTCGACAAGGCCCGCGCCAATTGCCGCCTCGCGCATGCAGCGCTGACCGATTTCAACAACGCGGAACGCTAGTAGAATCCGGGTTCGCTTTATCCCCCCCCGACTTTCTACTACCAGGAATTCTCATGAGCATTTCCATGTACCAGGCGAGCGTGCCGCGCTTCGTCAACATCCTCGGCAACCTGTCGAACATCCTCGACAAGGCGCAGGCCCATGTCGATGCCAAAAAGCTCGATGATGCGAGCCTGACTGCGTACCGACTGTTCCCCGACATGCTGCCCATGGCCAGGCAGGTGCAGATCGCGTGCGACACGGCCAAGGGCGTGGTGGCGCGCCTTGCCGGGATCGAGATTCCGGCCTATGAGGACAACGAGAAGACGCTGGCCGAACTGAAGGCGCGCATCGCCAAGACCATCGCTTTCATCCAGACCGTGAAGCCCGGGCAGATCGACGGCACGGAAGACAAAGCCATCGTCACCAAGCGCGGCGACAAGGAAACCCATTACAAGGGCATGCAGTTCCTGCTCGGCCATGCAATACCCAATTTCTACTTTCACGTCACCACAACTTACAACATGCTGCGCCATAACGGCATCGAAATCGGCAAGCGCGACTACCTGGGCAATCCTTAGGCGGCAACAGACGTCGCAATCGCCTCGATCTCGACGCGCGCCCCGGCCACGAGGCCGGCGGCCTGGAAAGTGGTCCGGGCCGGCGGGTCCTTCGGAAAGTACGCGCTGAACACTTCGTTCATCGCCGTAAGCTCGCCGAGGTCGGCCATGTAGATCGTGACCTTGGCGACGCTTTCGAGCGTTGCGCCGGCCGCTTCGAGCACGGCTTTGAGGTTCTCGCACACCTGTCGCTTCATTGCCCGTGCCTGCTGATCGAATGCTGCCATTTTCGGCCTGAAGCCCACGCTAGTGGCGGATTACGGAGCAATATGTTGCCATCGCGATTTTCACGCCGCGGCAAGAATCCGCTCCGCCCACTGCGCCCGCGCAAGTAATGCAACGTCTTCGCCGGACGCGCCCACCAGTTGTACACCGAGCGGCAAACCCAGGGTGCCGGAAGCGCCGGGCAACGCAATGCACGGCACGCCCAGCAGCGTCCAGAGGCCGTTGAATATCGAATCGCCGGTCGAGGCGAGACCCTTTGGCGCCTCGCCCGGCGCGGCGAGCGTGAGCAGCAGGTCGAAGCTGCGCATTTGATCGGCGAAATGGCGGCGCGCAGCGTGCGCCGTCTTCTGCGCAAGGTCGTAGCGCTCGCGCGAGATCGCCCAGCCGTCGTTCAACCGCGAGCGAATCCCTTCGCTGAGCAGCTCCCGGCAATGGTCCTGCTCCCACGCGAGCGCCCGGGCGGCCTCGTACTTCATGATGTGTCCCTGCTCCACGAACAACGCTTCGACCGCCGGTGGAAGCGGCGCGTCCACCACGACAGCGCCCGCCGCAGCCAATTTCTTCGCCGCGGATTCGAGGGCTGCCTGTGATGCCGCATCCGATTTCTCCCAGCGCGAAGTGCGCGCGAATCCGATGCGCGGCGCGGAAATCCGCGTGGCGAGATCCGCCAGTGGAAGTCCCGACAGCACGTGCAGCGCCTTGGCCGTGTCCTCGAGCGTGTTGGAAAACAAGCCCACGGTATCGAGCGAATCGGAAACCGGTTTCACTCCGGTGCGGTTGATGCTGCCGAAGGTCGGCTTGAACCCGATCACGCCGCAGAACGCCGCCGGCCGGATCACCGAGCCGCCGGTCTGCGTGCCCAGCGCCAAGGGCACCATGCGGTCGGCCACCGCCGCGGCCGAGCCGCTCGAGGAGCCGCCCGGCGTATGCGCGGGGTTGTGCGGATTCGTCGTCGCTGGCGGATTGTTGAATGCGAATTCCGCAGTGGCGGTCTTGCCTAGGATCACGCAGCCCGCACGGCGCAACAGCGCCACCGCCGCCGCATCGGCGCGCGGGCGATGGCCCGCGTAGATAGGCGAGTTGTACACGGTGGGCATGTCCGCGGTGTCGAAAACGTCCTTGATGCCCACCGGCATGCCGTGCAGCGGACTGCGAGGCGCTTGCCTGTCGAGCGCGCGCGCCTGTGCAAGCGCGGCATCGCCCGCAACGTGCACCCAGGCTTTAATCTCGCCGTCGCGGGCGCAAATGCGCTCGAGGCAGGCTGCGACCACTGCCTCGGCTTTGACGCGCGGAATTTGCATGGACTGTTTCTCCTTTCGCGCATTCTAGCGTTCG
>JANMXB010000392.1:0-3715 GCA_031380765.1 Pseudomonadota bacterium
GAGCTTGAGAACGACGTCACGCGGCGTCCCGGCGGGCGCGAAGACGCCGTACCACACGGTCGGGTCGTAGGAAGGAAAGCCGCTCTGCGCGAAGGTCGGCACCTCCGGCATCGCCTCGACGTGCTTGGTGGCGGCCACCGCGCGGACCTTGCCTGACTTGACGTGCGGGATCACCGAAGTTGCGTCCGCGAACATCAGTTGAACCTGCCCGCCGATCAGATCGGTCATCGCCGGCGCGGCGCCTTTGTAGGGCACGTGCGCCATGTCGATGCCGGTCATGGCCTTGAACATTTCCGCGGACATGTGGATCGAGGTGCCGTTGCCCGCCGACCCGTAGCTCAGCGTTCCGGGCTTCGACTTGGCCAGCTCGACCAGTTCCTTCGGCGTTTTCACCGGGACGCCGGGATTCACCACCAGCACCATGGGCACGATCGCGACCAGCGACACCGGCGCGAAGTCGCGCAGCACGTCGTACGGCATCTTCGGATACAGCGTCATGTTCACCGCAAAGGCGCCCACCGCGCCGAGCACGACGCTGTAGCCGTCGGGCGGGGACTTGGCGACCAGGTCCGCCCCGAGGTTGCCGCCCGCCCCGGGCCGGTTGTCGACGATGACCGGCTGGCCGAGCAGCTTGGTCAGTTCCTGGCCCACGGCGCGGGCATAGACGTCGGTCGGCCCGCCGGCGGCAAATGGCACCACCATCCGGATCGGCTTGGACGGATAGGTCTGCGCGCCGGCCCCACAGGCGAGCGAGGCCAGCGCGCTCGCGGCGAGCAGCACGACGAAGCTTCTTTTGTTCACGGTGGATCTCCTTTGAAATCGCGCACGTCAGCCGGGCATGTCGAGGACCTGCTTGGCGATGATGTTGCGCTGGATCTCGTTGGTGCCGGCGTAAATGGTGGTGACCGCAGAATGCAGCAGCGGCGCAAGCGCGTTCAGCCTGGCGGCACCGAAATCCGCGTCGCTGGCGCTGCCGCCGTGCTCGAGGGCCGCTTCGGCAAGCAGCATGCCGATGCGCGAATAGGTGTCCGTCGCCCAGATCTTGAGCAGGGACACGCTTTGCGGCAACGTCTCGCCGCGCTTCACGATATCGGCGAAATACGCATACGCCGCACCCAGGTCGGCCACGTCGAGCTGAGCCTGGGCAAAACGCTCGACGAACGCGCTGTCCCCGAAGAGTCCCACGGCGTGCCCCATGCGCTCGAGCTGGTTGAGCGCGTACTGCGACTGCTGGGGGCTGCCGATGAAAATGCGCTCGAATCCAAGCAGCGCCTTGGCGATGGTCCAGCCCTGGTTCATCTCGCCGACCAGGTTCTCGCGCGGCACGCGCACCTTGTCGAAAAACACCTCGCAGAACTCCTCGTCGCCGGTAATGTTGCGGATCGGCCGCACGGTGACCCCCGGCGCCTTCAGATCGAGCAGCAGGAAGCTGATCCCGGCCTGCTTCTTCACGCTCTTGTCGGTGCGCACGAGCGCGAACATGTGCGTCGCGTCCTGCGCGAGCGTGGTCCAGATTTTCTGCCCGGTCACGACGAAGCTGTCGCCCTCGACGATTGCCTCGGTGCGCAGCGCCGCGAGATCGGAGCCCGCATTCGGTTCCGAGTAGCCCTGGCACCAGACGTGCTCGCCCGAGACGATTTTCGGCAGGAATCGGTCCTGTTGCCGGCTGTTGCCGTAGCGGATCAGCACCGGCCCGAGATTGATCAGGCCCTGGTCGGGCATGCGCGCCACGCCGTACTGCTCCATTTCCTCGATGAACGCAAGCAGCTTGCCGGGCGGCAAGCCCATGCCGCCGAACGCCTTCGGCCAGGCGGACGCGATCCAGCCCTGGCGGGAAAGGGTGAAGTACCACGCCTTGATCTCCTCCCAGTGCAGGCGGCGGGTCGAATAGCGCAGCGATTGCGGATAATGCGCCTCGAGGAAGGCGCGCACCATTTGTCGGAACTCGGCCTCGGGCATGTTGTCCCAGTCGGTGTCGTGCGGGAACGTTCCCGAATAGGTTGCCGTTTCCGTTTTCTCCGCCTCCCGGGGCACGAGCTCGAAGTATCGCCGGCGGTGCTGCTCTGCGTTGCCAAGCCAGCTCGCGAGACCCAGCGCGCGCTTGAAGTACAGCCCCACGTCGCATTCGTCCGTGTAGCCGATCGCGCCGTGGAACTGGATCGCGAGGCGCGTGACCAGGAGCGCGGCGTGCGCGCAGCGGGCCTTGATCCGGCTCGCAGCCGCTCCCAGCGTGAGCGTGCCCCGCTCGACGCCGGCAAGCGCCTCCCTGAGTCCCGCGGCCGCGAGCTCGGTCTGGATGTAGGCATCCACGATCCGGTGCTGCAGCGCCTGGAAACTGCCCAGCGGCTTGCCGAATTGCACCCGCGTGTTGAGATACTCGAGCGTGATCTCGAGCGCGCGGCGGGCGATGCCGAGAAGTTCGGCGCCTTGAGCGACGCGCGCCGCGTCGTTTGCATAGGCGAGCGCCGCCTGCGCTGCCTCGCCGGCAGCGAGCCGATGGGAGAGCGGCACGACCGCGCGCTCCAACATGAGCGAGCACATCGACGTGCCATCGACCCGGGTCTGGCTCGTCGCACTCACGCCGGGTGTCGCCGCGGGAAGCCAATAGAGCGCGATGCCCTCGACGCCGGCCGCGGAAACGATCCAGCCATCGGCGCCCTTGCCGGGAACGACGAATTGCTTGCCCCCGTTGAGAAGGACCTGGTCGCCTTCGCGTTCCGCAACCAGGGAAACAGTGTCGCCTTCGAGCGTTCCAGGCTTTTCCTGCCAAGCGAGGCCGGCCATCACGCGGCCGCAGACGAGGTCATCGAGGAGTTGCGTCTTGAGCGGGCTTTCGGGCACGCGGCAAAGCGCCGCGACTGCCTGCACGCCTGCGCCGGCAAACGGCTCGGGCAACAGGCTGCGGCCGACCTCTTCGGCGATCGCGGCAACCTCCGCCAGGCCCAGCCCGAGCCCGCCTTGTTCTTCGGGCACGAGGATCGACAGCCAGCCCGCTTGCGCAATGTCCTGCCACACGCTGCGCTCGAACCCCGACGCCGAGCCGCGCAGCGCTCGCACCCGCCTGCACTGGTCGGAACGCCTGAGGAAGTCGCGCGCGCTGTTCCTGAATTCAGCGCTCGAGCCTGATTCGCTCATTGTGCGTCGCTCGTTTTCGGGAAGCGGGTGGGATGAAAAATGTATCATATCCGGCTTGAGGGCCACGTGTGTGGCCACACGGCCGCCGAAGTCTTAGACTGGCGGCGGAACACTGCTTTGCGTGGGAGCAAAGATGTCCGGACCCTTGTCGCATGTCCGTGTGCTCGATCTCAGCCGCATCATGGCCGGTCCCTGGGCAAGCCAGCTCCTCGCGGACCTGGGGGCCGACGTGATCAAGGTCGAGCGGCCCGGTGCGGGCGACGACACGAGGGCCTGGGGACCGCCCTTTCTCAAGGATGAAAGCGGTGCCGACACCGCCGAGGCCGGCTACTACCTGTCGGTGAATCGGGGCAAGCGCTCGATCACGCTGAGCCTCGACAAGCCCGACGGGCAGCGCATCGTCCGCTCGCTCGCCGGGCGCTCCGATATCCTGCTCGAGAACTACAAGGTCGGCACGCTTGCGCGTTTCGGCCTCGCCTATGAAGACCTCAAAGCGGTGAATCCCAGGCTTATCTACTGCTCGGTGACCGGCTTCGGCCAGACCGGACCGCGGCGCGAGCAGGCGGCTTACGATTTCGCG
>JANMXB010000395.1:0-2387 GCA_031380765.1 Pseudomonadota bacterium
CTCACGATCGTCGACGCCGCGGGGAATGCCGTTGCAATGACCAGTTCGGTGGAAACCCGTTTCGGGAGCCGTATCATGGTGCGAGGGTTCCTGCTCAACAACCAGATGACCGACTTTGCCTTTTCCCCCGTGTTCGAAGGCCGTCCGGTGGCCAATCGCGTCGAGCCGGGCAAGCGCCCGCGCAGCTCAATGGCGCCGACTTTCGTTTTCGACCGGGACGGGCGGCTGCAGGCGGCGATCGGTTCGCCCGGCGGCGCGCCGATCATCAATTACGTGGCGAAAGCGCTGGTGGGCATGCTCGACTGGGGCCTCGACGTGCAGGCCGCGATCGCGCTGCCGAACTTCGGCGCCGCATACGGTCCCACCTTCATCGAGCGCGGCACCGCCTACGAAGAGCTTGCCGAGGCGCTGGAGGCGCGCGGCCACGTCCTCAATTTTTCCGCGCAGACCAGCGGCCTGCACGGCATCGAGAGAATCGCGAACGGCTGGCGGGGCGGCGCGGATCCGCGCCGCGAAGGCGTCGCCAGGGGCGAATGATCACCTTATTTGCGGAGGAAGAGACATGCCCAGCCAGTTGAACGTGTTCGGTGAGCCGATCAAGGAATGCAGCACGCGGCCGATGACGGGTTTCTACCGCAACGGCTGCTGCGACACCGGATCGGAAGACCTGGGCGTGCACGCTGTGTGCGTGAGCGTGACGGCGGAGTTTCTCGAGTATTCGCGCTCGCGCGGCAACGACCTGTCCACGCCGATGCCGGCCTATGGGTTCCCGGGCCTCAAGCCCGGCGACTGCTGGTGCCTTTGCGCCGAGCGCTGGAAGGAGGCGCTCGCCGACGGCATGGCGCCGCCCGTCAAGCTCGCGGGCACGCACGCCAAGGTGCTGGAGTACGTGACCCTCGAGGCGCTCAAGGCGTACGCGCTGGACCTTTCGTAACGAGTGCGGCGCGGATCCGCTCGACGGCTTCGGCAACGGGAAGGCCTGCGTCGATCTCGACGGCATCCTGCGGCGGTTCGAGGGTGTCGAACTGGCTCTCCAGCAGCGCCGCCGGCATGTACTTGTGCTTGCGCGTTGCCATGCGCGCGCGGATGAATTCGATGCTGCCGCGCAGATGGACCAGGCGCGCATCGCATATGCCCTTCATGAGACGGGCCCGATAGGCTTCTTTGAGGGCAGAGCAGGCGAGCACCGCGCTGCCGCCGCGTGATTCGCGCGCGCATAGTTCCCGATTGAGGCGATCGAGCCAGGGCCAGCGGTCGGCATCGGTCAGGGGAACGGCGGCGGCCATCTTCGCGACATTCTCAGGCGGGTGAAATTCGTCCGCGTCGAGGGATTCCCAGCCAAGGGCGGTCGCGAGCGCCGTACCGACCGTCGTCTTGCCGGCCCCCGACACGCCCATGACCACCACAATCATTTCTGCCGGATCACCGCATGTCCGCCGAACTTTGCGCGCATCATCGCAAGCAGCTTCCTCGCGTAGTCGGACCTGCCCTGGCTGGAGAAGCGGCTCATGAGGGCCATCGTGATCACGGGGGTCGGGATGCCCTGCTCGATCGATTCGAGCGCGGTCCAGCGGCCCTCCCCCGAGTCGGCGACCACCGGCGCGATGGCGGCGAGGTTTTCGTCCTCGGCGAGGACCTCGGTGGTGAGATCGAGCAGCCACGAGCGCACCACGCTGCCGTGGCGCCAGGTTTCGGCCAGGCGCCCGAGGTCGATGTCGAAGTCCTTGCGGCCGGCGAGCAGCGCAAACCCCTCGCCGAAGGCCTGCATCATTCCGTACTCGATGCCGTTGTGGATCATCTTGGCGAAGTGGCCCGAGCCGCTGGGGCCGCAATGCAGCCATCCGGTTTGCGGGCCGGGGGCCAGGATGCGCGCGAACGGCTCGAAGTGCTCGATCGCCTTGGGCGTGCCGCCGAGCATCAGGCAGTAGCCGTTCGCCAGGCCGTGGATGCCGCCCGACACGCCCGCGTCGACGAAGCGCAGGCCGCGCTGCGAAAGCTCGAGCGCCCGGCTCATCGAATCCTTGTAAAAGGAGTTGCCCCCGTCGACCAGCGTGTCGTTGTTCGAGACGAGCGGCAGCAGTGCGTCGATCGCGCTCTGCGTCGGCGCGCCCGCGGGCACCATCATGAGGATCACGCGCTCGCCGGCGAGCAGCACGGCGAGGTCGGCAAGCCCGTCGGCGCATTCGACGCCGGGCTCTTTTGCAAGCTCGTCGCACTTCGCCTTGTCGCGGTCCCACGCGACCACGCGCACGCCTCCGCGCGCGAGGCGTTTCGCCATGTTCGAGCCCATGCGGCCCAGTCCCACGATTCCGATTTCCATGCTGCCTCCAGAGTGAAACCCATTCTATAATCCGCGCACAATTAAAAGGAGGAAGGAAACCAAATGA
>JANMXB010000524.1:0-14039 GCA_031380765.1 Pseudomonadota bacterium
GCCGAGCTTGCGAACATCGTGGTCGGCCTGTGCGAGCAGAAGTCGGACTTCAAGTTCGTCTACGACGAGCAGGACACGCTCTGGGAGAAAGTGAACAAGATCGCCAAGAAGATCTACCGGGCCTCCGAAGTCACGGCGGACACCAAGGTGAGGAACCAGATCAAGAAGCTGCAGGAAGACGGCTACGGGCACTATCCCGTGTGCGTCGCGAAAACGCAATCTTCCTTTTCCACTGACCCGTCGTTGCGCGGTGCGCCGGTCGATCACGTGGTCAACGTACGCGAGGTCCGCCTGGCTGCCGGAGCGGAGTTTGTGGTGATGGTGTGCGGCGACATCATGACCATGCCTGGACTGCCCAAGATCCCGTCCGCGAACAAGATCGACATAGTGAACGGAAAGGTGGTCGGCCTGTTCTGAGTCCGAGTTAGAATCCGCGCATTCCAAAGGGGGAGGTTGTTGCGATGACCGAAATGCTCGGCTCACCGGAGTTCTGGATCGGACTGGCGAAGATCATCGGCGTCAATGTCGTGCTCTCGGGCGACAACGCGGTGGTGATCGCGCTCGCGGCGCGCTCGCTTCCGGTCCACCAGCAGAAGAAGGCGATCTTTTGGGGCGCCGGAGCGGCCATCGTGATGCGTATCGTGCTCACGATTTTCGCCGTTCAGCTCCTCACGCTGCCCTGGCTCAAGCTCGTCGGCAGCCTGCTGCTGTTCTGGATCGGGGTGAAGCTGCTGGTCGAGGAAGAAGGCGGCGGCGACATCGAATCCAGCGACAACCTGATGGCCGCGATCAAAACCATTCTGATTGCGGACCTGGTGATGAGCCTGGACAACGTCATCGCAGTGGCTGCGGCTGCCGGGGGCAGCATGACCCTCCTCGTCCTGGGTCTCGGGATCTCGATTCCGCTGGTGATTTTCGGGGCGACACTGCTGCTCAACCTGATGGAGCGGTTCCCGATCATCATCACGATCGGTGCGGCGCTGATCGGCATGGTCGCAGGCGAGATGCTGGTTACTGACATCGCGCTGAAGGATTGGCAGGCCGCGATGGGCATGACTTTCGGTGAGGACGGCAAGCCGCGAATCGGCGGTCTTTCGCTCGAGCTCATGGCCGGGGCTGTCGGCGCCGTATTCGTGGTGGTCTATGGCAAATGGCTGTCCGGACGCGCCGGCGCGAAGCGCAAATCCCAAGCGGGCGCGCACGGCTGAGGCGTTCTGTACCCGCGAATCTTGACCGCAGTCAAGTGCGATTCGGGGCGGCATAAACACAATTCAGGGAGCGAACGCCTCGGTAGGGTGGCCTTGAGATGGCCCGCCGATAGGTCATCGGACGGTTGCACACCAAGGAGACGGAACCATGAAGACAAGAGGCAAGAGGTACACGCTGCGCGCTGCGCTCGCGGCCGTTGTCCTCGCCATCGCGCCGATGGCAGGCCACGCGGCGTGGGAACCCACCAAGACGATCGAGTTCATCGTACCCGCGGGCACCGGCGGCGGTGCGGACCAGATGGCGCGCATCATCCAGGCGATTATTGCCAAGCACAACCTGATGAAGCAGTCGATGGTCGTGGTCAACAAGGGCGGCGGCGCAGGGGCGGAGGGGTTTCTCGACGTCAAGGCAGCCAAGGGCGATCCGCACAAGATCATCATCACGCTGTCCAATCTCGTCACGACGCCGCTCGCAACCGGCGTGCCGTTCAACTGGCGCGACCTGACTCCGGTGCAGATGATGGCGCTCGACCAGTTCGTGCTGTGGGTGAATGCCGAAACCCCCTACAAGACGAGCAAGGATTTCATCAACGAGGCCAAATCCAGAAGCGGCGACCAGATGAAGCGCTTCAAGATGGCCGGTACGGGTTCCAAGCAGGAGGACCAGATCATCACGGTGGCGATCGAGCAAAAGACCGGGATCAAGTTCACGTATATCCCGTTCAAGGGCAGTGGCGATGTGGCCGTGCAGCTGGTCGGCAAGCACGTGGACTCCACGGTGAACAACCCGATCGAGGCGGTGGCACAGTGGCGCGCCGGCAAGCTGCGGCCGCTGTGTGTATTCGACCCGAAACGCATGCCTTACAAGGTGAAAGTGACCCAGACGCAGTCCTGGGCGGACATCCCGACCTGCAAGGAGCAGGGCCTGGACGTCGATTACCTCATGCTGCGCGGCATCTTCATGGCTGCAGGCGTCACGCCTGACCAGATTCAGTACTACGTCGACCTGCTCAAGAAAGTGCGCGAGACGCCGGAGTGGAAGGATTTCATGGAGAAGGGGGCTTTCAACCAAACGGCATTGAGCGGCAAGGAATACGCCGACTGGGTGGCGAAAGAGGAGGCGCGCCATGTTCTGCTGTTGAAGGCGGCCGGTTTCCTCGGCGGAAAATAAGACCAGGCAGCCCGGCCGTCGCCGGGCAGGGAGACCGAATGTCAGAAGGAATCCGCGGCAAGTCTGCGATCAAGACGAAGACGATGGAAATCGCCGTTGCGATCTTCATTCTTCTGTGCAGCGCGATCGTCATTTACGACAGCGCGCGTCTTGGCGCCAGGTGGGGGGAAGACGGTCCGCAGGCGGGATATTTTCCCTTCTATATCGGGGTGTTCCTGTGCATCGCCAGCGTTATCAATCTCTTCGCCGCATTCGCGGCCGCGCGGCGCGACGACAGCGAGTTCGTCGAGTATGGCGCGCTCAAGCTGGTGTTCTCCGTGCTGCTCCCCACCGCGGTTTACGCCGGGCTGATCAGTCCATTGGGGCTGTATGTCGCCTCCGCCATTTTCATTGCGTTCTTCATGCGCTGGCTCGGCAAGTATCGGTGGTGGCTGGTTGCCGCGGTCAGCATCGGTAACAGCGTGGTTTTTTTCGTCGTATTCGAAATGTGGTTCAAGATTCCGCTGCCGAAAGGGCCGCTGGAAGCGGCGCTGGGATTGAACTGACATGGAGGAACTGAATTCCCTGATGCAGGGCTTCGCAATCGCCCTGTCCCTGAAGAACCTCGTCCTCATGTTCGCGGGCGTGATCCTGGGCGTCATCATTGGCGTATTGCCGGGGCTTGGCGGCGCAAACGGGGTGGCGATTTTGCTGCCGCTCACTTTTTCGATGGCGCAGAGTCCCGGTGGCGCCACTTCGGCGATCATCCTGCTGTCGTGCATCTACTGGGGCGCCTTGTTCGGAGGCGCAATAACTTCGATTCTGTTCAATATTCCCGGTGAACCGTGGTCGGTGGCGACGACATTCGACGGCTATCCCCTGGCGCAGCAGGGTCGCGCGGGCGAAGCGCTCACGGCCGCTTTCACCTCGTCCTTCGTCGGAGCGCTGGTGGCGGTGATCATGATCACCTTCCTTTCGCCCGTGGTAGCCAAATTTGCGCTCGAATTCGGGCCGCCGGAATTTTTCGCGGTTTACCTGCTTACCTTCTGCGCATTCGTAGGCATGAGCAAGGAAGCGCCGTTCAAGACCATCGCTTCGATGATGCTCGGGTTCGCAATGGCGGCGGTGGGCACCGATCCGGTCACCGGATCGCTTCGCCTCACATTCGGCCATACCGAGCTGCTCAACGGCTTCGATTTCCTGGTCGCGGTGATTGGCCTGTTCGGCATCGGCGAAATTCTGCTGACGCTGGAAGAGGGCCTGGAATTCCGCGGAACCAAGGCAAAAATGAACATGCGGGTGGTGCTGGACACCTGGAAAGAACTGCCGCGCTACTGGCTCACCTCGATCCGCTCCTCCGCGGTTGGCTGTTTCATGGGCATTGTTCCCGGCGGCGCGACCCCGGCGTCTTTCATGAGCTACGGGGTGGCGCGAAGATTTTCGAAGGACGGCGACCGGTTCGGCACCGGGATGCTGGAAGGAGTGGTGGCGCCGGAAACCGCGGCCCATGCGGCCGGTACCTCCGCGTTGCTGCCCATGCTGACCCTGGGCGTGCCAGGGTCGCCAACCGCAGCCGTGCTGCTCGGCGGACTCCTGATTTGGGGCCTGCAGCCCGGTCCGCTCCTCTTCGTCGAGCAGAAGGATTTCGTCTGGGGGCTGATTGCAAGCATGTACCTGGGGAACATCGCCGGACTGATCGTGGTCCTCACCTGCGTGCCTTTGTTCGCGGCCATCCTGCGCATTCCCTTTGCAGTCGTCGCGCCGGTCATCATGGTGATCTGCGCGATCGGCGCCTACACGGTGCATAACGCGATCTTCGACGTCTGGATGATGATCGTGTTCGGGGTCATGGGTTATGTGTTCAAGAAACTGAACTACCCGCTTGCCCCGCTGGTACTGGCAATCGTGCTCGGCGACAGGGCGGAAGCCTCGTTTCGTCAGGCGATGCTGGTATCCCAGGGCGACATGTCGATCTTCTTTGCCACCCCACTGGTGGGAGGCCTGACCGGCCTGGCGCTCTTTCTGCTGCTCTGGCCGGTGCTCAGCTCGCTGCTCGCCCGGATGAGGCGGGCCTAGTCTTCCGCGCCAAGCTTCTGCTTGAGCCGCGAGAGCGTCTCCGGCGTGAGGTTCAGGTAGGCCGCGAGCTCCTTTTTCGGGATGCGCCCGGCGAGCTCCGGGTGCTTTCTCTGGAAGCGCAGCATGCGTCCCGGCGCATCCAGGAGGTGAAGAGTGATCGTGTGCGCCATCACCTCCGACATGAGCTTCATGACCTCATATTCGAAGCGCGTCTTGACTGCCGGATGGCGGTTCAGGAATTCCACCCATTGGGGCATCGGAATCTTCGCCGTGCGCACCTTGGTGACGCCGACGATCGAGTAGGGCACCGGGGTCTTCAGGCGCCACGCGGCATACGACGTGTCCATGTCGGTTTCCGCGGCGAAGCGCAGGATCATCTCGTGGCCCTCGGCATTCGAGACGACGCGCTTGAGCATTCCGTCGAGCACGAAGAACTGCTCCATCTCGGTATCGCCCTGCCGCACGAGCAGCTCGCCCTTGCCGAAATCGGCGATCTCGAGCAGGGGCTCGAGCTCCTCCCACTCGGCCTGCGACATCTTTGCGAGGGTGAGGCTTTGCCTGAGCTGGAGGCGTACGGTGTTGCTTTGTGGGTGGTTGGCGATCGAGGCCATTGGGGCGGCAGTGCGGTGAAACTGCGCATACGGACCAATCGGCGATTCTAGTCGAAAAAACCTTGACCTCAGTCAAGGTTGCGCACGGGGTGGCTCCCTACCATTGTTCCCCCGCACTCGCAGCGGCGCGGTCATTGGCTGGCGGGCAATCCGGAAAGCACCTCAAAGGAGACCACAATGGGTTCTGTGGAGACGCAAGTCGCAGACAACGTCAAGCCGGCCGGCGGAGGCCAGGCCGCACAATCACCGGCAACGACCGACGGCTTTCACCTTGTCATCGATGCACTGAAGCTCAACGACATCGACACGATCTTCGGCCTGCCCGGCATTCCCATCACCGACTTTGCGCGCAAGGCGCAGGCCGAAGGCATGCGCGTGATTTCGTTTCGTCATGAGCAGAACGCCGGCAATGCCGCCGCCATTGCCGGGTACATGACCCAGAAGCCCGGTATCTGCCTGACGGTATCGGCTCCCGGCTTCCTCAACGGCTTGACCGCCCTGACTAACGCCACCACCAATTGCTTCCCGATGATCCTCATCAGCGGGTCGAGCGAGCGAGAGATCGTCGACCTGCAACAGGGCGACTACGAGGAAATGGACCAGCTGGCCATCGCCAAGCCGTTGTGCAAGGCCGCTTTCCGCGTGCTGCATGCCGAGGACATCGGCGTGGGTATCGCGCGCGCGATCCGCGCCGCCGTCTCCGGCCGCCCGGGGGGCGTCTACCTCGACCTGCCCGCCAAGCTGTTCGGGCAGAGCATGGACGCCGAGGCCGGCAGGAAATCTCTAATCAAGGTCGTGGATCCCGCGCCAAAGCAGATTCCCGGCGCCGACGCCGTGAAGCGCGCCGTCGACCTGCTCAAGGGCGCGAAGAAGCCGCTGATCGTGCTGGGCAAGGGCGCCGCGTATGCACAGGCCGATGCCGAGATTCGCTCTCTCGTCGAGCGCACCGGCATTCCCTACCTGCCGATGTCCATGGCCAAGGGCCTGCTGCCCGACACGCACGAGCAGTCCGCTTCTGCTGCCCGCTCCTACGTACTACCCGAGGCCGATGTCGTGATGTTGATCGGCGCCCGCCTGAACTGGCTGCTCTCGCACGGCAAGGGCAAAACGTGGGGAGGAAAGAGCCACAAGGATTGGGGCGGGCAGAAATTTATCCAGATCGACATCTCGCCGCAGGAGGCGGACAGCAACGTGCGCATTGACGCGCCGGTGGTCGGTGACATTGGTTCCTGCGTGTCGGCGCTGCTCGCGGCCGTCGGCCCCGGCTGGGCCAGGCCGCCGGCCGAGTGGACGGGTGCGATCGCGGAGCGCAAAAACAAGAACATCGCCAAGATGGCCGAGACGCTGGCACGCGATCCGTCGCCGATGAATTTTCACAGCGCGCTGAATGTCGTGCGCGACATCGTCAAAGCCAATCCCGACGCCATTCTCGTCAACGAAGGCGCCAATGCGCTGGACTTCACCCGCAGCATCGTCGACATGTACAAGCCGAGGAAGAGACTGGACGTCGGCACATGGGGAATCATGGGCATCGGGATGGGCTTCGCAGTCGGGGCCGCCGTGGCCGGCCGCAACCCGGTGATCGCGATCGAGGGCGACAGCGCTTTCGGCTTTTCCGGCATGGAAATCGAGACGATCTGCCGCTACAACCTGCCGGTCTGCGTCGTGATCATGAACAATAACGGGGTCTATGGCGGCACCGACGTCAATCCGACCGGCGGGTCCGACGTTGCGCCCACCGTGTTCGTCAAGGGCGCGCGCTATGACAAGCTGATCGAGGCCTTTGGTGGCGTGGGCGTGCATGTCACGACCCCGGCCGAATTGCGCAAGGCGATGGAAGAAGCCGTCCGCTCGGGCAAGCCCACGCTCATCAATGCCGTCATCGACGAAGCCGCCGGTACCGAAAGCGGGCGCATCACGAGCCTGAATCCGCAAAGCGCAAAGAAGAAATAGGTCAAATACCCGAGCGGGGGGGAAAGCCCCCTTTCGGCTGCTGAAGAACTTCTGGAGACAGGAATGGAAGCACTAAAGGGCGTTCGCATTCTAGACATGACCCACGTCCAGGCAGGGCCGACGTGCTCGCAACTGCTGGCGTGGATGGGCGCGGACGTGATCAAGTTCGAGCCGCCACAGGGCGATGCCACCCGCGGGCAGCTCCGCGATGTGCCGAATGCGGACAGCCTCTACTTCACCATGCTCAACTGCAACAAGCGGTCGATCACGGTGAACATGAAGAACGAAGAAGGCAAAGCCGTGTTTGTGGATCTGCTCGGCAAATGCGACATCGTGATGGAGAATTTCGGCCCGGGCGTGCTCGACCGCTTCGGGTTCACCTGGGAAAAGATCCACCAGGTCAACCCGAAGATCGTCATGGGTTCCATCAAGGGGTTCGGCTCGTCCGGACCCTATGCCGACTTCAAGGCGTATGAAAACGTCGCCCAGGCCATGGGGGGCGCGATGAGCACCACAGGCCTTCCGGAAGGCGCGCCTTTTGTGACCGGAGCTCAGATCGGCGATTCCGGTACCGGCCTTCACCTGGCGATCGGACTGCTGGCTGCGCTGCATCAGGCAAATCGCACTGGAGAAGGCCAGTACGTCGAAGTGGCGATGATGGACGGGGTGATGAACTTATGCCGCGTCAAGTTCCGCGATCACCAGCGCCTGACGCGTGGCGCGTTGCCGGAATACTCGGTCCCCACCTACCAAGGCATGGGGGAAGTGCCTCGCGCCGGCAACGACTCCGGCGGCGGCCAACTCGGCAACGCGATCCATTGCAAGCCGCACGGCGCCAACGATTGGCTGTACGTGGTCGTACAGGAAGCCGTCTGGAGGGCTCTGGCAAAACGAATCGGACCCGACGTGGGATTGCCCGAGCTCGTGAACGACCTTCGCCTGGCGACAATTGCCGAGCGCAGAAAAAACCAGAGCCTGCTGTGGACGCTGCTCACCAAATTTGCGTCAAACTACACCAAGCGCGAGTTCATGGCGATCCTGAATCCTCTCGATGTTCCCTGCGGTCCGATCATGTCAACCGAGGATCTTGCCACCGACGAGCACATCCGCGGCCGCGACATGTACGTCGAACTCGATCATCCACAGCGCGGAAAATGGTGGAATGTGGGCATGCCGATCAAGCTTTCGGCGTCTCCGGCAAGGATCGAACGCAGTCCCCTGCTTGGGGAGCACACCGAAGAAGTCCTCAAAGAGGTGCTTGGTTACGACGACTCGCGGATCGGCGCGCTGAAGCAGGCCGGCGCTCTCTGCGTACCACCCACGAAGGCAGCCTGAAATGAAGATAGCGATCATTGGCCAGCAGGAATTCGGCAAGGCGGTGCTTGAAGCGTTTCTCGCACGCGGTGACACCGTAGCCGGCGTTTTCTGCGCGCCCGAGAAAGCGGGCGCCAGGCCGGACGCCCTCAAGGTGGCCGCGCAGGGAAAAGGCGTGCAGGTGTTCCAGTTTCCTTCGCTGAAGGCCCCCGAAGCCCACCAGAAGCTCAAGGCGCTTGAGGTAGACATCGGAATCATGGCTTTCGTGCTGCAGTTCGCGCCACAGGAATTCGTAAAAATACCCCGGCACGGGACGATCCAGTATCACCCGTCGTTGCTGCCGAAGTTTCGCGGCCCGTCCTCGATCAACTGGCCGATCATCAAGGGCGAAACCAGGACCGGGCTGACGATTTTCCGGCCCAACGACGGGCTCGACGAGGGAGACATGATCCTGCAGAAGGAAACGCCCATCGGTCCCGACGACACGCTTGGATCGGTCTATTTCGACCGCCTTTTCCCGATGGGCGTCGCGGCCATTGTGGAGGCGGCCGACTTGGTGCTCGCGGGCAGGCACCGGGAACTGGCGCAGGACGAGACGCTGGCCAGCTATGAAGGATGGTGTCGGGAGGCCGAGGCGCGCGTCCACTGGGCGAACCATGCCGATTTTGTCTACAACCTCATTCGCGGATGCAATCCGGCCCCTGGCGCGTGGACGACGCTCAACGGAGTAAAGCTGCAGATTTTCGATGCGAGGAAGCACCCGGTGCGGACGTTTGGCGCCGTCAAAGGCAAGACCGGAGAAGTCGCTGAGGTCGGTACGCAGAGCTTCACCGTGACAGCGCAAGGCGGACGGATCGAAATCCTCAAGGCGAAACTCGGCGACGGAAAGAAACTTTCGGCGGCCGAAGTGGCTGCGGCAGCGGGCATCCAGACCGGGACTCTCCTCGGCACCTGATTACCGGAGTTTCCAGCCTTCATTATTTGCGTTCCGCCCCCTTCCGCGGAGGGGTGGGCGCGCCTTCCCGTTTTTCCCGAAAATATTTGACGGAGCTTACACTTAACTGTAAGAATGCCAATTAGGCTTCTGTTTTCTGGGGGGTTGTCCGGGGCCGCTACACTTGTGCAGGGGGACAGGGCCAGAATAGCGCGTTGATTTCAGCCGATCTTCAGCCAGTTTGCGCGGTCAGCAACGGTGCTGGATGGACGATTTGCCGGTCGAATACACTGGGAAATCGCCTGTATTCGGCTGCACAGTACGCGTAAAATTTTGCCGACCCGTTCGCCCGCCCCGACAGCCCAAAAATAAGACCAGGGAGAGCCCATGAAATCCGGCTTCTGGAAGACCGATTGGTTTTTCGGCCTAGTGGTCGCCTTGGCAGTGTTGCTTGCCAGCAACAGCGACCTGCTGCAAAGCTTGGAGCGCAAGGCCTACGACATGGGAGTGATGTCATCCTCGCGTTCTCCGCTCGACCGGATCGCTGTGATTGCGATCGACGACACTTCGATCGCAAATCTCGGGCGATGGCCGTGGTCGCGCGAAATCCACGCGAAGATGGCCGATATTCTTTCGGCCGGCAAGGCCAAGGTAATTGCGAATACGGCCCTGTTTTCCGAGCCGCAGATCGATCCGGGTTACCAGTACATCGTCAAACTCCTCGACCTCGCGGGCGGCGGAGTTTCTGCGCCGGCTCCTGTGGATGGGAATGTGGCGCCCGACGCTTCATCCCCATCCGCAGCGCCTGCCTCGCCTCCGGCCGGCGAACTTGCGCAGTTTGTCGCGGTGCTTCGCGATGCGGAGACCGCCCTCAATACCGATCGAAGGCTCGCCGACAGTTTCGAGCGCGCGAGGAACGTTCTCCTGCCCATGCTGTTCACGATCGGCGAGCCGCGGGGCAAGCCGGACAAACCGCTGCCCGAGTATGTGACCCGCAACGCCATCGGGAGCGTTCAGGGCGCGAAGGACAACCTGCCGCTGCCGACTTCCGCGGTGCAGATTCCCGTCGAATCGCTTGGCAAAGCCGCCGCCGGGCTCGGCCATCTCAACGCGAATCCCGACGTCGACGGCGCCATCCGCACCGAGCCGCTGGTCCTGCAGTACTTCGACCGCTTCTTCCCATCCCTTTCCATGATGATCGCCGCGCGCAGCCTGAATCTGGGGCCCGCAGACATCAAGGTCCGTCTTGGGGACGGCGTTACGCTTGGCGGTCTGCGGATCGGGACCGATACTGCGCTGCAGATGTACACCTACTTCTACAAGGATCGCGACGGCAGGCCGGCATTTGCCACGGACTCTTTTTACGATGTGTATACCGGCAAGATCGACGCCGCAAAGAAATATCGCGACAAGATCGTCCTGATCGGGGCAACGGCTGCCGGAGTCGGATCGACATCGGTGACACCGGTGTCTCCGGCGATGTTTCCGGTACTTACGCTTGCGCACTCGGTGTCCTCGATCCTCCAGGAGCACTTCTTTGTCGCCCCGGCCTGGGGCTGGATCGCCGAAAAAGCCGTGTTCCTCCTCGTTGCCGCATACCTGATCGTGTTGCTGCCTCGATTGGCTGCCGGCCCCGGGGCGGCGCTCACCGCGGGTGTTCTTGTGGCCCTGCTGGCCACCCATTTCGTGCTGATGGTCACGCAGGGAATTTGGGTTCAGCTCATGGTGGCGTGCGTGCTGCTCCTGATCGGGCACGTAGCTCTGATCACCAAACGTTTCATGATGACCGAACGGGCAAGGGTCAAATCGGATGAAAGCTCGGCGGAATCAAACCGCATGCTGGGCCTCGCGTATCAGGGCCAGGGCCAGCTCGACATGGCGTGGGACAAGTTCCGCCTGGTGCCCCTTTCCGAACCCTTGATGGACAATTTGTACAATCTCGCCCTCGATTTCGAGAGGAAACGCCAGTTTGCCAAGGCCGAGGGCGTTTTTCGCCGCATGGCCGAGCACAATCCGAAGTTCCGCGACATTGAAGGCAAGCTCTCCCGCGCCAAACAGTTGTCCGAAACCGTTATCCTCGACGCTGGCGGTGGCGGGAAGACAAATGCAAGTATTCTGGGTGATACGCTCCGGGGGGGCGCCGGGTCGGTCGAAAAGCCGATGCTCGGTCGCTATCAGGTCGAAAAGGAACTGGGCAAAGGCGCGATGGGGGTTGTTTATCTCGGCAAGGATCCGAAAATAGGCCGCGTGGTTGCGATCAAGACGATGGCGTTGGCGCAGGAGTTCGAGGCGGATGAATTGGCAGAAGTGAAGGAGCGCTTTTTCCGGGAAGCCGAGACAGCGGGCCGGCTCGCACACCAGAATATCGTCACCATCTACGACGCTGGCGAAGAGCATGATCTCGCGTTCATCGCGATGGAGCTTCTCAAGGGCGGGGACCTGGTGCCGTTCACCAAGCCCGGAGCGCTTCTTGCTTTCGACCGGGTCGTGTCGATCATTGCGCGCACGGCGGACGCTCTCGGGTATGCCCACAAGCAGGGCGTGGTCCATCGCGACATCAAGCCGGCAAATATCATGTATCACCCTGAGAGCGACACCGTAAAGGTGACCGACTTCGGCATCGCGCGCCTGACCGACAGCTCCAAGACCAAGACCGGAATGGTTCTTGGCACACCTTCCTACATGTCGCCGGAACAGCTCGCCGGCAAGAAAATAGATGGCCGCTCCGACCTCTTCTCGCTGGCCGTAAGCCTTTACCAGATGCTATGCGGGAAGCTTCCGTTTGAAGGCGAGTCGATGGGACGCCTGATGTTCAGGATTTCGAGCGAGCCGCCCACAGATATCCTCACGATCGATCCCAGCGTACCCGCAACCGTGGTCGCGTTCCTTGATCGCGCCATGGACAAAGAGCCGGACAATCGGTATCAGACCGGTGAAGCGTTTGCGGCCGCGCTGCGCGACGCCGCAAAACCCGGTGCCGCCCCGCAACCCGCATACGAGTCCGCGACCAGCGGCGTCGACATTCAACTTTAAGCGAATTAATGGACCTTTCCCAAGTACTCGAGATTACAAGCGCCACCGATCCGGGAATGGTGCGTTCGCACAACGAGGATTCGATCGCGTCGGATCCCGCGAACGGCCTGGTCGTGCTGGCCGACGGCATGGGTGGCTATAACGCGGGTGAAGTAGCCAGCGGCATGGCAACCACGGTGATTACCACCGAGATCGCGCAGGTCCTCTCAAGCGTCCAGCCGTATGACCTTGGCGAGGACGAGAAAGTGCTCGCGACACGGATCGTGCGCGAGCAGATACTCAAGGCGAACACGTCGATCTACCAGGCGGCGCAGAGCCAGCCGCAGTATTCCGGCATGGGGACGACGCTGATCGTGTGCCTGTTCTACGACAACAAGGTCATGGTCGGTCATCTTGGCGACTCCCGCGTCTACCGCATGCGCGACGGCACGTTCAGCCAGGTGACGCGCGACCACTCACTTTTGCAGGAACAGATCGATTCGGGCTTGATAACGGCGGAGCAGGCCAAGACCGCCGCGCACAAGAACCTGGTCACCAAGGCACTGGGCATCGACCCCACGGTGGAGCCGGAAATCCACGAATACGACGCACGGGTGGGCGATATCTACCTGCTGTGCTCCGACGGCCTGTGCGACATGGTGTCCGACGAGGACATCGGCATGACGCTTTCGATGCTGGGCGGGAATCTGAAGCTCGCCACTCAGCAGCTCGTGCAGATGGCAAACGACAACGGAGGGCGCGACAACGTATCGGTTATACTCGTGCGAGTCCTCAAGGAGTATCCGGCTGCGCGGGGCGTTATGTCCAAGTTTTTTGCGTGGTTAAAATAACCTTTCGGGGTCTGTTATGGCGAAACTGATTCTCAGCATGGATGGCCTGGTGCTCAAGGAGATCCCCTTGACCAAGGAACGCACCACCATCGGGCGCAAGCCGCACAACGACATCCAGATCGACAATCTGGCCGTCAGCGGCGAGCATGCAGTCATCGTCACAATTCTCAACGATTCGTTCCTCGAAGACCTCGGCAGCACCAACGGCACGCTGGTCAACGGCAACACGGTCAAGAAGCATTTCCTGCAGAACAGTGACGTCGTCGAACTGGGCAAGTACAAGCTGAAGTACATCGCGGAGCCCGGTGCGGCGCAGCCGGCCGAGAAGGCTGACTTCGAGAAGACCATGGTGCTCCGTCCATCGGCAATGCGTGCCGCGGCAGAGCAGGCGAAAGCCATGGCGGCCGGCGGAGCCCAGCCGCAGGCCGCCGAGGCCGCGCGCGTAGCGGCCCTCCAGGCGGTAGGTTCGGCCGCGCAGTCGGCGGGAATCTCCGAGAAGCCGGCCGCGCCATCCGCGCCGCCTCCTCCGCCCAGGCCCGCGCAACCCCTCGGCGCCATCCAGCTCATCTCCGGCGCGAGCGCGGGCAAGGAACTGGAGCTGACCAAACCGCTCACGACTTTGGGAAAGCCCGGCGTCCAGGTTGCCGTTCTCACGCGCCGGCCGCAGGGCTATTTCATCACCCATGTCGAAGGTGCGACCCAGCCGTCGGTGAATGGCCAGTCGATCGGCACGGCGCCCCATGCACTCAAGGATCACGACCTGATCGAACTGGCCGGCGTGAAGATGGAATTTTTCATCAAGACCTGACCGCGGCCGGGCGCTCGCCCGCCTGCGGAGACTGAGTGAAACAGCACATCGTCCGGATCGTCCTCGGTCTGGCCATCGTCGTTTTTTTCATCGGTCACGCCGCGAAGTTCTACGAAGTCGGA
>JANMXB010000568.1:0-3873 GCA_031380765.1 Pseudomonadota bacterium
GGAAAAGCGCACCACGCTCGATTTCGCGCTCGACCATCTGGCGAAGAACGCCCCGGCCCCCACGGAGGAAATCGCGCTCGGCGCCGGCGCGCCTTTCGGCCGTATCCAGGTCAACAAGGACACTTGTACGCTGTGCAAGGCGTGCATCGGCGCGTGCCCGGAGGCTGCGCTGCTCGATGCGCCGGATGCGCCGGTGCTGCGCTTCATCGAGCGCAACTGCGTTCAGTGCGGCCTGTGCGAGAACACATGCCCCGAGGATGCCATCACGCTTGCTCCGCGCCTGCTGCTCACCGCGCAAGCCAGGCAAGCCGTGACGCTGAACGAAGCGGAGCCCTTCAACTGCGTGCGCTGCGCCAAGCCCTTCGGCACCCGGCAGATGATCGACAACATGATGGGCCGCCTGACTGCGCATTCGATGTTCGCGGGCGGCGCTGCGTTGCGGCGCCTGCAGATGTGCGCCGACTGCCGCGTGGTGGACATGATGGAATCCAGGGACGAGCCCTCGATCCTCAATGTGCCCCGGCACTCATGACGGCCACCTCATGAGCGCCACACCGATCCGCTTTCTGCCGCCTGAGGCGCCGGAGGATCGCGCGCGAGCCGACCTTTATGCGCTGATCGCGCGCTTCTTCTATGCGCCGCCCGACACGCATCTGCTCGAGGCGCTGGCCGAAGCCGACGAGATCGTCGGCGAGGGTGACTCGGTACCGCTTGCGCAGGCCTGGCGACATCTGCAGGCCGCCTGCGCGGCCATCGACGAGGAAGCGGCGCAGGAGGAATACGATGCGCTGCTCATCGGCGTGGGCAAGGCGGTGGTCCCGCCGTACGTTGGCGCCCACGTCGAGGCCGCCAGCGCGGAGAGCCTGCTCGTGGGGCTGCGGGCTTTCCTTGCCGGGCGCGGGCTGGGCAGGCAGGCCTCGGTGAGCGAGCCCGAGGATCACATCGCCGCGCTGTGCGAAGTGATGCGCCACCTGATTTCGGTCGAGCAGGCGACGATCGAGGAGCAACGCGAATTCTTCGAGCGCTACATCCAGCCGGGCGCGGGGGCGCTGTGCGCGGCCATAGAAGCGGCAACCGAGGCGAATTTCTATCGCGCGCTGGCGCGCTTTGCGGCGACTTTTTTCGCGCTCGAGCGCACCGCCTTCGAAATGCAGTAGCCGCCCGCGCCCAATGCCTCGCCGGCTGCGTAGAGCGTGCCGGTGATCGCGGTGCCGTAACCGGGCAGGGCGGCGAGGATGCGGCGGAATTCGTCGCTGCGCAACAGCTCGATGAGCTCGCCGATCGCAGGCGCTTTGAGGTCCTCGCTGCGGCACGCGAGGTAGTAGCGCTCCGCGAGCAGTGGAATGTAGTCGAGGTCGTACTGCGCCGCGGCCGCCCTGATACCGTAGCCCGCGTCGGCATTCCCGGCCGCAACGGTTGCCGCGACGGCGACGTGCGTGAATTCCTCGGCGCGATAGCCGTCGATTGCGCACCGGTCGATCCCGGCGCCCGCGAGCAGCTGATCGAATTCGATCCGGCTTCCGGAGCCGCGCTGCCGATTGACGATGCGCACGTCCTCGCGCGTGAGGTCGGCAAGGCTGCGGATCGCCTTTGGATTTCCGCGCGCGAGCATGAGCCCCTGCGTGCGGGTCGCCACGCCGATCAACGCGTGCTTGCCCCGCTCCAGCAATCGCCCGAACGCCGCAACCGCCGCGCGCTCCATGCCTTCGGCGATATGGAAGCCGGCGAGGCTGCAACGATTTTTTGCCAGGGCGCGCAGACTGGCCAGGCTGCCCTTGAAATGCAGGTCGAGCTTGAGGCCGGCGCGCTGGGCCAGCCGATCGCGCAACGCGGCGAGTGCGAGGTCATGGCTCGCACACATGGCCAGGCGCGAGTCTTCTGCTCCGCTGGCAAGGGCCCTCTCGATCTCGCGCCGCACGCCTTCCAGTTCGTGGGTCAGGCGCGCCTGCACGAGTTGCTCGGCCCAGAGAAGCTTCTGGCCGAATCCGGTGAGTTGCGTTCCCTGGCCCTGGCGCAGGTCGGCAAGCGGCTTGCCGAACACCTTCTCCCATTTGCCCATGAGGCCCCAAGCGTGGCGGTACGAGACGCCGAGGCGCCGCGCCGCTTCGGCGAGCGACCCGGTTTCGGCGATCGCAAGCAGAACTCGGAACAGCGCGGCTTCGACGGGCTGACCATCGCCCGGCGCCGGCTGCCATTCGTACTGGAGGCTGACTTTGATCATGGCGTCCGATGATGCCTCGCATTGTGCGACGCCAGCAACCCGGCGGATCGGATGCTGCATTGCAGCGGCCCCGCGTCCGCGCTGGCCAAATACTTACTCCAAAGGTAGTATCAAAACTATAAAAATACGTCCAGGAGACACAGATGGCTCAATCCGTTGGCAAGAGCAAGCTGAACAGACGAACCTTCCTTCTTGCAGTCGGGGCCGGCGGGGCCGCAACAGTTGCGGCCGTGGTTGCCAGGACCCCGGTCACACCCAAGCCCTCCACCACCGGGAGCGGCAAGCGAGCCACCAAAGGCTACGCCGCTTCCGAACACATCGACAACTACTACCGAACCGCCAAGGTCTGAGGGGTCACGCCATGCTGCTCACCAGAAAATCCACTGGGGGGGCTGCGTTTGCTCCCTCGTCCTCCTCTGCCCGCCTCTCGCGCAGCGCGTCGCAAGCACTGCGAGGCGCTCTCGGCAAGACCATCGACCGCCGCACGTTCCTGAAACGCTCCGGCATTTCGGTCGGCGCGGGCGCCGTGGCAACGCAGTTGCCGTTCAACATGATCGGCAAGGTCGACGCCGCCGACGCGCCCGCAGGCAAAGTCGAAGTCAAGCGCACCGTCTGCACGCACTGCTCGGTCGGATGCTCGATCGATGCCGTGGTCGAGAACGGCGTGTGGGTGCGCCACGAGCCGGTGTTCGATTCGCCGATCAACCTGGGCGCGCACTGCGCCAAGGGCGCCGCGATCCGCGAGCACGGCATCACCGCCGACTCGCACCGCCTCAAGTACCCGATGAAGCTGGAGAACGGCAAGTACAAGAAGATCTCGTGGGACCAGGCGCTCGACGAGATCTCGAAGAAGATGCTCGCGATCAAAAAGGAGTCCGGCCCGGACGCCGTTTTCCTGGTCGGATCTTCCAAGCACAACAACGAGCAGTCCTACCTGCTGTGCAAGTGGGCGCGCCTGTGGGGCTCGAACAACACCGACCACCAGGCGCGCATCTGCCACTCCACCACGGTGGCCGGCGTGGCCAACACCTGGGGCTACGGTGCGATGACCAACTCGTACAACGACATGCAGAACACCAAGTGCGCGTTGTACATCGGCTCGAACGCGGCCGAAGCGCATCCGGTGTCCATGCTGCACATGCTTCACGCCAAGGAAAACGGCGCGAAGATGATCGTCGTCGATCCGCGGTTCACGCGCACCGCGGCGAAGGCGGACGAGCATGTGCGGATCCGCTCCGGCACCGACATTCCGTTCCTGTTCGGCGTGCTCTATCACGTATTCAAGAACGGCTGGGAAGACAAGCAATACATCCACGACCGCGTCTACGGGATGGACAAGGTCAGGGACGAGATCCTCGCCAAATGGACGCCGGACAAGGTCGAGGAAGCCTGCGGCGTGCCCGAGGCCACGGTGGCGCGGGTCGCCGAGGCGATGGCCAAGAACCGGCCCTCGACGATCGTGTGGTGCATGGGGCAGACGCAGCACACGATCGGCAACGCGATCGTCCGCGCGTCGTGCATCGTGCAACTGGCGCTGGGCAACATCGGCGTGTCGGGCGGCGGTGCGAACATTTTCCGCGGTCACGACAACGTCCAGGGCGCAACGGACGTCGGCCCGAACCCCGATTCGCTGCCGGGCTATTACGGCCTCG